>JAYRHC010000044.1:0-12364 GCA_041907525.1 Candidatus Woesebacteria bacterium | reverse complement strand
GTCGAGGGATCCCTCCATCCCTGCCGAATCGGCAGGGGGTCGGGATGACGACGTGAACGTCGGAGTATCAGCTCTAAAAGAGAATGACAATGTAGGGCATATGTCGCGGTATTCATTCCTCATTTTCTGTTCCATACCGAAACCATAGTATTGTTATAGACAGGAGTGAATTCCATCGGAAGCTCAGTGCATTTTTGTATTCGTTGATCCTTCGTATTGAGTCGTATGTACACATACTTGACTTCAGAAAGTAAACTACAAGGGTCTTTTTGGAGAATCGCCAATTGTTTTTGGTAACGAGTTCCGAGCAATTCAAGCTGAGCCTTATCAGCAACATACACTGGCTTACCACTATACGCTGAGACATACGCAGTATCATAATTGTCTGCGAGGATGTTGGTCTCACCAGGACTGAATGCCTGTGTGAGCACTACCCCGTACGGCAAGGCACGAAGGGGTTCTAACGCTTGGATTTCCTCATCAGGAATGTATCTCACATTATTACGGGAACTATATAACTGCGCTATCTCCGCATTCGTAGGGAAGAATAGAGAGATGCACACGATCGCGATACCCACAGCCCACATGGCGTTTCTTCTATGGGTAATTTGCCAAACAAAATCCGCAGTGAGGATGCTTGATAGGAATATTCCATAATACAAAAACTGAATACTGTTCCACCATGTGCCACGCTGGATAAAAAGTATGGGCATCACCGTACATGCGATAATCGCAAAGATCATCGGTAGAAAGCGTCTCGTATTCCTCACATTTAACATCGCCATGAGCGCAACTCCTATAACACCAACAAGCCGTAATCCGTAATTGAACAATATGAAAAGGAAAATTGTTCTTATCTCGATCCACCAAAGTCTCGGACTCCACACATGTCCAAGCTGTTGAATGTAGTACCGTTCCTGGACCATGATCTGGTCATACCATAGATTTTTATCCTCGATCATCTGATGTGGAATTTCAAGTGGTTTCCATACAAGACCTCCAGGGGCGCTACCCATATAAAACATGACGTATGCACAAGCCAAACCGACACTGGTAGATAAGGCAATGATTGCTGCATTTTTTACTTGTTTTGAAACAAGCAGCCCACCCAGGTGCCAAGAGATCAAGATTAACGCAGGGATAACAAAATAGAATTTCAGACCCAATCCGATGAATACCAAGAGTCCCAGAAGCTTAGTCTGTTTTCTATTTTGGATAATGATCCAGATCCCGAGCAGAATGCAGAGGCTCCACATAAACTGAGGATTGGTCATGCTGAGCGCCCCTTGCATCGTAGGAACGCCCACAGAGCCAGACAGTGTATGGTGTTTCAGCCACTGGATTACCATTCCAAACGATGTGCTAAAATACACGAAAAAGTATAGCCATCGAATATATCGTTTCTCTGTACGCACTAACCTACCCGCACGATAAAGAAGCATGCTGAAAACCCCAAACCATACAATCGGCTGGACTTTAAAATAGAGAAAAGACGCTGATAGACCCAGAAATGTGAGTAGGTATAGTACTATGTCGATGAAGTAGTTATAACCTCCGAGTGCCTGCCCTATCAAGACGGGGAATGTAAATGGGAAAGTCCTAAACGCAGACTCAATGAGTGCAAGATGCCATACGCCGTCGTGTTCGTGAGCGCCCCAAAAATATATGCCACACCTACCGTTCATACAGTATCTGCTCCCTGAAGGGACAATCACAAGCATGTAAAGTACGAAGGCAATGCAAAGAATGGACGTTGTCGGGAGATCTTTTTTGATACAATCAAAAATGTAATATACTAACTTTTGCAGTTTATTTCCCATGCTAGCCATTATAACCGTTGTCTATCGTAATTACGAAGTGGTGAAGGATTTCATCACAAGTCTGAGCGTGCAGTCTTCCCAAGCATACATGCTCTATATCGTTGATGTGACTGATGAGAAAGAGCGCCAGCTTATACCCTGGATACGTAAGATCGAGGATCGTGTCACCTATGTGACTGCAGAGAATAAAGGCTACTCACATGGTGTCAATACAGGGATCACTCTAGCCCTCAAGCATGGGTCGACGCACTATGCGGTGGTCAATCCTGATATCGTATTCGATTCCAATTTTGTTCTCCATGCTACCCACTCTCTTGCCGACCATCCCCGTACTATTATTGGGGGAAAGATATATTATGCTCCAGGTTTTGAGTTTCATACAAAAACTCCGTCTATAGACACCATTCCTTATCCCCTCGTCCCCGACACGTACTACCTCTGGTACACAGGCGCCACTGTTGACTGGAATCATGCGACTGTGACTCATCGGGGAGTTGACTCTAAGGACAACAAAGACTCTGACATCTCAAGCACGACAGACTTGGTCTCTGGGTGCTGCATGATCTACGACAAGACGGTTCATGATATCGTCGGTGCCTGGGACACGAACTACTTTATGTATTATGAGGATGCTGATTATTGCGAAAGGGCGAAACAGAAGGGAATAAAGATACTCTACGATCCCACGATCGTGTTGTGGCACAAGAATGCGCAAAGCACGGGAGGTTCGGGATCCCCATTCCATGGACGGGAAATGGCGAAGTCGCGGCTTCGCTTCGGCCTGAAATATGCGCCACTGAAAACTAAGTTACATCTCATCAAAAACTATGTTTTCTCTAAAACCTAGGATAAGGGCGTATGGGTTCCCATTACTTCTTCTTGCCCTCGTCTTTGGTATGATGCTCGTAAGCTCTTACGTATATCTCCGAGAGACGTCTGCGTTTCGATTCTTCGACGAAGAAAATAATATCGTAGCGGGGTATTTCCTCACCACAGGCAAACATCTTTACAGCGACATATTCATGAACCACAATCCGCTTCCTATATTTATCAGTGCTGGTATCCAAGAAACTCTTCGCATTACCACATTGTTTGAGCTGGTGAAATATCACCGTATGTTTATGATCGGCTTCGCTTTATGCGCAAATTCGATATTGCTCATACGATTCCGTCACAAAGCCTTCCTTTTCATCTTTGTCTACGAATTTCTGAAGTTCTATCTATCAGGGCAAATGTTTCTTGCGGAAGGAATGATCGCGTATCCACTCGCATACATGGTGCTCCTACTCACTACCACAGGGTTGGTTCATAAAAAAATTAGCAATCTCGATCTGACTATCTCTTCGTGTTGTTTCATCTTTATTGCGCTTTCTCGGGAGCCATATGTCCCCGTCACACTGGTGATATTCGGACTTATCCTATTTTTTACTCATTCTCGCAAAATGGCCTTGTATGCAGGGATTATTTCCCTCGTACTTATTGGAATGTTCATGCTTCAGTTCGATTTGAGCGAATATTATAAACAAGTAGTTCTTCTGAATCGAGCTCTCGCAAAGGGTGATCTGAAAGATCAGGGCAATCTGCAGATGTATTCTGGTTTGCTCCAACTTTTCCAATACGTCATCGTCGGTATGAAGCTTGATAAGCCTGTATATATCGTGCTGAGTGCGGTGAGCGCAGCGTTTCTGTACCTGGTGGGGAGGAAAACCCATTCACTCAAAGGAGTTGGGCAGTGGTTGTTTCTCGTAATCGTTTTTGGAATACTGTTTCTTGCGGGGATTCGCAATTATTCCGCGGGATCTGAGTGGTATGGTATGTATCGGTCTATCCCCTATATCGCCATTCTTCTCGCGTTTGTTTCGTCAATTGCATCTGCAAGGCTTATCGTTACCCTGCTGTGTTTTACTCTCGGGGTCGCGATATTTCACCCTCGTTCCCATTTTCGTGAGAAGCGAATCAATGCAGACGAATATTACATCCAATACTCAAGAACTAATCAGACAGGGCAGGTAATAAATCTACTCTGTAGTAAATATCCTCATAGTTGCACGCTCCATATTGATGATATAGACGTGTATCCGTATTGGATCACCAAAAAGCCGCCATCATATCAGTACATTTTTTACTATCCGGTAAACAAGGCATATCTCGATTATAAACAGATTCATCTCAAGGCTCTTTTGGACAGCCCTCCGATTATCTACTACGATGGTAGCTGTATGGTCGATCCTACACATCTGCCCAAATCATTGGAATCACAGTTTGTATTCTTGCGAGAATTTTCTCTTGATACGGGTAAGGAGAAACAAGCATGCATCGCAGTAAATAGAAAGCTACTGCCCTATATTGATGACGATATCAAATCTGCGATATCAAAACATAATCTGAAGTTTGGTGTCCAGTAAATTATGGCAAAAAACGCTACATCGCATCAAATCGTAAGAGCTTGTATTCTTTTATCTTCCACTGTTTCGTCAGACGAAGGTTGGAGGTTGCTCTAAATTCCCATCTGTTTTCCTCCAAGGTTTTCGCTAAGCTGGGGGTCAGCACATATAAAGTATGGAGTCCCATATACTCTGTGGGATCCCCTAATCCATCACCTTTCGTGTCCCTATATACGAAATACCGTAAATAGAGCGTGCGAGAGTCTCCTGTTATGTTCTCAGTAATGTTAAATAGTGGGCGGGGATTGTCTTTCGCTATGAGCTCCGCGACGTATTCAAGATCAATTATTGTTGGCATTCTAAACTTGGTATAGGTCACAATAGTCGGTACTGTAATCACTTTGAGTGAAGAAGTGAGCATGATGGCCAGTATCACCGACACCACAAACACACGATACTCCCTACTTGCCCTGATAAATGACAGCAAATAGTCCGTAACAATGATGAGGAATATGGGGTATGTGGCGAACATATATCGTAATGAATATATGTCTTTAGAAAAGATCAGGCTCGAGATGATTGATGAAATTATCGCAATATGTACCAGCGTATTTTGTCTATACAGACTTCTCCTTGAGACATGGGTTGCAATCGCTAAGGACGCTACTCCTACAATCCAATGTGCAATATAGGGTAGACGAAATATGCTGATATCAAACGGATGATCTTGGTGAAGTCCAAGAGTAATAGGAACTACAAGTCCAATATCAATCAGTCTCATCACGAGCGGTCTGTCAGTCGGAAATGATGCAGGATGTGACACGTTATAGGAGATGGCTTGCGATAAATAGAAATTATTACGAAGCTCAAAAAGAATGAGCGGAGAGAGGCCTATGATGAGCCCTAGGAAAAAAGAGAGTAGCATCTTGTACTCACGCTTAACCATAAGATAGAGCATTACAAAAAGCATTGATACCGCAACCGAGTAATGAAGGTTTATCATAAGAGCGGCGATGACGCCAGAAAGACTAGCGTATATATATCTCCACCTTGACGCACTAGTAAGTTGGATCGATCTCAGCATACATAGCCAGAAAATGACTGAAAGAGGTACGATAAAATTAGGGTTCCAGAAAAACCGTGAGTGGACAACAGTAATAGGTCCCAGGGAATAACAAATAGTTATGAAATATCTGTGGAGGAATTTCTTCGTAAACAGCCCTGTGAGGATGTAGAAGAAAGGCGTGCTCACGATATACATTGCGGATAATACAAACACTGGGCCTAATACATTTTCATGAAATATCCACAGACCGAGAGCTCCAAGATAGTAAATCAAAGATCCGAAGTAGATCTCCCGTATTCCATACTGTCCAAATGATAAAGGAGGTCCTATGGTGGTTATTTCTCTATTGCGAAGTATTTGAAGCGATCGTAACGTGTCTCTCGCTGAATCCCCTTCAAACCAACTCAGCTCCCTGAGATTGTAGGTATACACCACAAAAGAAACCACACAAAGAACCATCAAAAAGAGGATAGTCGGTGCATGTACTTTTGGAAGGTGGGGGAGGAGTTTCATAGTATTACAGTATTTTTCGATGTGTATCGTGCTTTTCCTGTTAGATCGCGGATCTACAACCCCATTTGTGCGATCGATGTTGCATTATGGCTGACTTAGATGGCGTAACAGATTACCTCGTTTATTATATCGTCGTATCATACATTTGCTATACTATCGGTATGTTTCGCAAACAATGGCTTGTCTTCGTGTCGTTTCTTATCCTCGTTGTCGTCTTTTCAGTACTACGCCTTTCCATTATATCTTCTCATACCGTGGTATATACCTACGATCAAGGCCGTGATTTTTTAGCTGGTGCAAGAATGATAACTGATCGTAACCCTGTATTTATTGGGCCAACGACAGGAATCGGAGGATTGTTTCATGGAGCTTGGTGGTATTACATTACAGGCTTTTCATTCCTCATATTCGGAGCGGACCCAATACGCCTTTATTATTTTCTCTTTTTCATACATCTGATTAGTTTCGCGGTGTTTTTCTTTGGTCTGAAGAAGCTATTTGATCTCCCGACCGCCGTTTGGACATCATTGGTCATCGCAGTTGGGGATTATTATATTGGAGCCCATACATTCGCAGGTAATAACACTATGGTAATACCTGCTTTCATATTTTTCCTGGTACTTCTCGGAAATTTAATACAGTCCAAACCGCGAGCGACAGGTACTTCCATAATGCTATTCTGCTTCGGACTATCTATTGGACTTATATCTGAGTTTGAGCTTTCCTTTGGTATATTTCTTATTCCTACTGTCATAATAATTACTATTCTATCGAAGCAACTCAGGTTGATCCTGCAAGATGTCCGTTCTAAGACAATCCTCGCTGTAGGGATAATTATCCCCTTCCTCCCACGTATATTATTCGAGATAAAAAATCACTTTATACAAACGAACGTGTTACTCTCATTTTTCACTAAACCAAAATTATATAACCCTGTCCCGTACACTCAGGTTTTATGGGATCGCCTGGGGACTTTTAAAGGCTATGTGGACTTGACGTTAATAAATAAGACAATTTTGATTGTTACATTTTGTGCATTGGTCTATGTCCTCGTTATTTTCGTTCAGAAAGTGATAAATAAGAATATGAGCAAGACAATTGTCGCTATGTTGCTCTTTCCTGCGCATATCAGCATTGTGTTACTGCTACTGTTTACGATATCACTTGTATATCGTGACCCTTTTTGGGCGAATTATTATGAAGGAATACAATATGGTTTTCTGGTACTCGTTGGTGGATGTGTATATATTTTGAAATACATGAACCAGAAAGCATATCTTCTTATTGTGATGGTACTCATTCTGACTGTTAGTGTTTCAGGAGTGCGACGTATCAATGCCATGAATGATAATTACCTGAAAATAGAGGGACTGAAAGTGCAGCAAACCATCGTTGAACATATTACAAATATTCAAAAAACGAAAGACGAGAAAGTATTTTGTGCAAGAGTATTTACTCCCCCTGTTATCCCATATACATACGATTATCTATGGCTTTGGAAATATCTGACAAAAGAAATTGAGACTCCGCGGTATGAATATGTCAATGACCGTTGTTGGTACGTCATCGAACCCGAGTGGAAAGGATACGAATTCAGGCAGGTCGCGTGGAAAAAGCTTAATGTTCCTCTTAACGCTGTACCCATCGAAAGCACAGGGATAGTCGTGGGGGGTGTGCAAGTTGTGCAATATCGTATCAATAACTAATATCATGGATTTTCAAGAGAAAACACCAAATACTCCGACACTTCAAGCTCTATTATTGAACAAATTTATATCCACGTTGCATGAACACTGGATTGTGCTTCTGATAGTCATCTTCGCCATAGGGATTCGATCGATAAATCTATCAGGAAATCAGATCTTCGCTTACGATCAAGGGAGAGACTTCACTCGTGTATATGAGATGATTCATGAAGGAGATATAAAGTTGGTTGGCCCCGAAACAGACCTTCCTGGCGTGTTCAATGGCGTGCTCTACTATTACCTATTAGCGGCTCTTTCATTATTCTCTCGCTTTAACATCGACTTCATTGCATTTTCTTTCGTCGTAATAAATAGCTTTGTGTGTTTCGTTTTGTACAAATTTGCGCTTGATCATTTTTCCAGCAAATTAATAGGTGTGGTTTCGGCATTTCTTTGGGCAATTTCGTTTGAGCAGTCGAACTTCGCACGATACATATCCAATGCTTCTCTCATGATACCCACTTCTATACTGTTTTTCGTAGGGATGGCGTACACACTTTTCCCAACAAAGAACAGACAAGAATCAGAAATCAAAGGTGTTTCCTATGGATACTTATCCAATTTATTTGTATCAATCAAAGGGATGGTATCCGGAGCACTAATGGCAAGCTTCATCGGGTTGGGTTTGAGTATGCATGTCAATTATTATCTAATATATTTAGGACTACTATACCCCCTCTTCTACATCATATACAAACCTAAAATTAGGGGTAGACATTTATTGTTACCGTTTGTATTTTTATTCATTATCATTTCACCTTTCATCTTGGCTGAGGTACGATGGTCTTTCATGAGTACGAGAACGCTGAGTGGATTCATTTTTCATCAAACGCTCGGCGAGAAGGGTCTGCGGCTTTCTGGAGTAATTCATTCGTATTATTTGAGGATGACAGAGTTATTCCAGCTATCAATATTATCTACAAACCATATCCTATCGTTTGCACTATTGCTTAGTACAATAGTTGCATATGTTTACTTTACTAAAAATAAGGGGGCCATACATCGTTTTATGCTACTTTGGATATTCTCGACTGTACCCTTATTTTTTTTCTCTACGGGTGTAGTATCAACGCAGGTTATTAATACTACAATCTTTTTCCCATTGACGCTAATTCTCGGATACATAATTAGTGCTTTACTCGATCCTAATAGCCGAGCAATGGCCTCTACTTTTACCGTTTCTCCAATAGGGCCGAGCAAGCTCAATACAATTCTCAGATATTTGTCTGCTCCATTTCATCTCCTCGATGTTTCAAAAGTTTCTAGAATCATAGGTCTAGCGATGCTCATTTGTATCACAGTAAGTAATATTAGTATGTATTTCAGATCAAATTTCGTTAACAACACTGTATTTGTAAAAACTCCGATTTTGTACAAAGACATAACTTCAGTAATCGATTATACCTACCAAGAATCAGAGGGTCAGAGTTTTTCAATCTGCGCATTTACCAATCCATTATTTATCGATACATTATGGTCATATTCCTATAAAACCATAGGTGAACCCAAATATCACTATTTACCTTTCTGGACGGGTCAACCACAGTCGAAAAATAGAACCTTTCTTAAGACGACAAAAAATCCCCCTAAACTTCGATTCCTCATTCTCGAGCCTCAGATTGGTTTTAAGTGGTTCGCTAGACCAGTCACAATATACAGCGAAAATTCTATTTCTTCTCTCGTTGAGGAAAAACAATTTAACTATCTTAGAGTCCAAAAAAGACTCTTGAAGGACGCGCCAACTGCAAAAGCTACATTGGATCCGAAATTAGAATACGTTCTCAGTGTAGATGGTAGATATAGGTGTTCTAATACATATCAAGATTAATACAAAATCTGCATTATTTCACTGTGATCTGATAATTTCCAAAATACTTTCCAAACGCTTTCGTCGCGAGCCCCAGATATTGCAGGTGAAGGACTTTATACCGAAGGTTGGCACTCGTCATAGGATATATTGGTCTTTCGTTGACCGCGCTCTCGCTTCTCTGAAAGCTATGGTATGTCCCCACCACTGGCGTACACATACCTATAACCAGCAGACTAACCACAAACCATGCCACGAATGATTTCATCCTGAATACTTCGTCGATATATTTCAATATAAATACAAAGATCAATGTCAACGCGGGGATGGAGACACGCATCACGAAATCACTCGCGATCCCATATTTGATCTGTGCGATGAGAACTAAACTGAAAAAGAGCCAACCGATGAGCTTCGCTTCACTTTTCTGTATCTTGTCTTTCACTAAAACAAAGAGAATGAGAAAAATGTAAAGATCGAAAATAAGAAAGCCGAACATCATGCCGAGATTTTCAAAAATGTAAGTGGTGGAAAATACATAAAGTTCGATGCCATTGCTGAGCCCCTGCATTTGACTTTGGAAATACAGAAGGATCATCCCCGATATTGATGCTCCCGCGATCATATACCAATGAGCATATTGTTTGATATTGAATGAAAATACCAGGGGCCCGAAAGCCAGTGCCAATCCCAAACTAACGAAGGGAGACCATAAGAACGTAATCGCTACATACAGAGGTAGAGTGCGTAACAGTGTGCCTTCTTGATAATCTTTGTATGCTAACATCACCGCTACCCACCCTGCGAGCGCGTGCTGTGGGACCCACATAAGTTGAGTCATGACAGCAGAGAATTGAAGACTGGATGCATAATATTCAAGAGACAACATATTGGTATATTGATTATGAAACACAAGGAAACCTAGGATGTCTGCACCACTCAGGAGAAAGTAAAGAATGAATTTCTTTGCTGTGTAGCGGATGCTTTCTCCGATAAGCTGCGCAAAAATAAACAATCCCATGAAAGTCTGGAAGAAGAGTCCGAGTTCTCCTGCCCTCCAGCCAAAAAGCTTGCCGATAAGTGCCGAAGGGAGATAATATGCGACATAATAAACTAGCGTCGTATCCTTCACATAGGCACTTGGGCCATAGTAGACAGGCCATTGATAATTGATGAGATCATTCAGCACCACATTATGCTTTGTCCAATCATGCTTTTGCCACACGAATCCTCCTGCTCCAGACAGTATCGCGAAGAGCAGACTAATACATAATGTCAGAATAAGGTACCGGTAGTTTACTAGGGTCTTTGTCTCTGATTGGGACAGGTCAACACTATACTTCAGACATACTCCAAGGGTCATGATTGAAAAAAGTATGTTGTACGGAGCCAGAAGCCAGAAGCTAAAGAAAAGCACAACAGGAAGGGCTAGATACCAAAGTCCTACTACCCGCCAGGAGAATTTAATGGGAATGAACATGATTATGGACGTCTTATGAATAATCTTCGACACATCATATAGATGAGGAGTAGTATGATATTGAGGCAGAGACTGTACAGGATAATACTTCTTTTCATCCCCACGTCCCCTCCCTGTCCCCATTCTCCACCCAAGACATACGGATAGTAGCTAAGAAGCAGCCCCGTGCTAGCGATAGTGAATTTCTGAAATACACCGGGTGCGAATGGAAGAAAGATGAAAAGGTTTAGAAAGTACCAGGGTTGGATTTCTTGACGTACTACAACGTACATAAGCAAGGATAGAAGACTGATCAACACCAAATGCCACGTCTGCAAAGTTATTGTGTGTTCTCCGCTGGGCTTCCGCCAACCCACAAATAGCTCCTTGCCCGCAAGCGAGAACAACACTATGGGAAGTGTGAAGTACTTTATTAAACCTGAAATAAGAAACATAATTGCACCTGTCGACCATTGTTTATGGTTGTTTATGAGATACAACCCAAATATCCCAAAGGCGAGTGCTACAAAATCGTTATGCGTATTGATAAGTCCCTCAATAATAATCAGCGGTGAAGTGATAAGGATGAGCGCTGCCTTCCTGTCCAGTTGAAGCAATACCCATCCCGTAATGATAAATAGCATCACGTGCATCCCTTTGAAAAGGAAAAACGTAAGGGAGAAGACACCGGATCCCAAAGCTGAAGGTATTAGACTGATGAGTAAATACGTCGGCCCATAGGGATACGTCCGATGGACCCAATGCATAAACCGCAGCATCGGATCTGCGGGAAAGTCGAGTGCTCGATGGATATAGGGATTTGCATGATAGTACGTGACGATGCGACCATCGAAAATGTAGTTAAAAAGATCGTGGGAAAGAGCGGGATAGGATAGGAGTCCCCCAACGATCCCCACAGAGACAAGAAGAGGGAGGATGGGGCCCTTGTACCATTTGATGATGCAGTAGGAGAGCGCGGTGAGAGATATGATAAGCAGGGTATATACATTCGCTGACCACTGTCTCTGGAAGTATCCTATCGATACCGCAAATTCTCGGAAATTCGACCAGTCAGCATGTTTGACGAGGGTGAAATTGGGATCGACCAGCATCCACGACCAAGCACTGATCCCCCCTACCAGAAGCAGGAATAGACCTACGAGGGCATAGTGCATATACATTGATTTCATGGGCAGTCATCAGTATACCAAGGTATAATACATGCACCATGCTAACTGTCGTTATTAGTACCGCGAACGAGTCAGTAAATATCCGTGACTGTATCAGCTCCGCAAAGCTTTTGACCGACCATATATTGGTTCTCGATATGCACAGCACAGATGATACAGCGGCGATCGCGACAGCCGAAGGCGCGAGGGTGATCACTGTTTCCCCTGCTGGCTATGTCGAACCAGTACGTAAGCTCGGCATACAAGAGGCACAGGATGAATGGGTCTTTCTCCTGGACGCTGATGAGCGCATCACCCCAGAGCTTGCAACCGAAATTCGAAATATACTGAATAAGGAAGATGAGCGATTCGCCGTCTTATCAATCCCTACCCACTACCAG
>JAYRHC010000043.1:0-9622 GCA_041907525.1 Candidatus Woesebacteria bacterium | reverse complement strand
GTTTGATTTTACGTGCTTCCCTGATTTTATTACCGAGTAATTTCATAGGAATAATGCTATTGACAAACCAGGTCTATCTGTATTAGAATTTTATATACTTACAATGGATACCATTCTTCTGCTCATTTTAGAACCGAGACTTAGGCAATTATATCATGAATTACTTATTTGCGAAAATATCGAAATTGTACCGCTTTCGAAAGTCGAAAATGCAATAGTGTTCCAAAGCTTTGAAAAGATCGATAGCTTGGTGATATATCCTGATGACATTGACTCGAAAGTAATGAATACATTTCTCCACTTAGAGAAGAAGATGGAAAAGTTTTCAAAAACGAGACTCATTCTGATTACCTCTGATCCTGAGCAATATAGCGGCGCTCTATCTCCGAAAGATGTGATAATTAACATTTCTCGTCTCGATCCAGATGAGATCGTGAAGAAGATTAAGCAGATTCATCGTATACTTATTGAGTGAGAAAGATAACGTCATTGCCGATATCCTTGCGACCAAGAGAGAAGTTATTGAAGCGTGGAGTTTCCATACTGAGCATAGAAGAACTTGTCGCAGTGGTCCTGAATACCGGTACGAAGACACAGACAGTTTCCAAATTATCCGGACAGGTTGCTCGCCTTATCCGTAAACGGTCAACTATTACGAAAGAAGCGCTCATGAGCCTGGGACTCGGACCTTATAAAGTCGCACAGATACTGGCTGCTCTCGAGCTCGCGAGAAGAGCGAACCCTTCAGAAAGTATCAAGCTCACCTCTGCATCACAGGTCTTTGCGAATTCATACGAGATCATCGGTCAGGATAAAGAGACGGTACTTTGTTTCTATCTGAATGCACGAGGAGAATTACTGAAGAAAGAAATCATCGCGGTGGGTACGCTTAATCGAGCGAGTCTCCTCCCCCGAGAGATATTCAGCCTGGTGAAAGAGCTCCCGGTCGCAGCGATCATACTCGTCCACAATCACCCATCAGGAAACCTCGAGCCATCGAAAGAAGACGTTCTGTTTACGAAGCGCGTGAAGGCATCAGCAGAAATTCTCGGAATTCAGCTACTCGATCATCTGATCGTATCGAAGGAAGGGTGGAGAAAAATACCAATATGATCTGGTGCCCGAGAGAGGATTTGAACCTCCACTTCTTACGAAACACGCCCCTCAAGCGTGCGCGTCTGCCAGTTCCGCCACTCGGGCAAATCCACTATTCCGCAAAACTACTAGGTCTATTACTCATGCGACACTTCGTGTCGAGTCTGCCCCGTTCATCGAGGGATTAACTCGCTCTAAGCCTCACTGTTGTATCGGCGAGTGCGAGCTGAACATTCTCATCACAGCGGCTAATTATATCTCAATAGACTTGTAGCGAAAAAATACAATGTGCTTTGGAAAAGGGATCTCTCCACCCCCGCGCTAACGCTTGAGGAGTCGAGATGACACCAGTTTGCTTATTTCGCTACAACTATATTACTCTTATCGACTCTCTTTCGATTCTTCGATTAGACGATGCTTCTACGAGCTCCAAATTATATCATTTCTTTCGTGCGATGGTGAAGATGTGCGGATAATAGAGAAATACCGCTGGGCTGTCCTCGACTACCTTCTTCTGAAAGTCCACGAGGAGTTTACGCTGAAGTGTGGCGCTATCTGTAGCTCTGAAATCCTCGAGCAGTTTATCGACTTTTTTATTATCGTATTGCGTGATATTCGATCGAGTTTTCTGGCTGGAATGCCAAACGAAGTACTGATTTACGTCTTCCGGAATATTCCACATGCCTAGTGTCATATCTGAACGCTCTCCTTGCTGGAGACCTTGGATGTCCACCGTACAGTCGCCTCCTGCTGAGTCGATAATATCTTTGATCGCGTGGGCGATGTTAATAAATTCGATGGAGGTAGATAATTTCATTTTCGCCGAGTCGCTCGCTTCCTTGAAATACCGCTTTAATATATTTTTATTTACTTCAGGATTCTCTGCGATACGGGGGATGGAAGGATCATAATTGGGTGACAATGGGGAGACAGGAGATACTGCGACATTACCAACTGCCTCAAGAAGCTTCACGGGAATGCTCCCGAAAAGGGCGAGTCGAAAATCCTTCTCTTTTAGAAGTGCCTGATCAAGGTTGAAAAATAGCGTCAATAGCCGGGAATAATCACTCGACTTGACGACATCCGTATTAGACCATGATTTGAAAGTTTCCTGTACCACACTCCCTGTGGTGCTGAATTCATCAATCTCATGGAGCTTATACGCAGTGACGAGGTCAGCATCCGTACGATAGAACTTATATACCAACTTCGGTTTCCCCTCAACGAGAGGTGAAAGAACGAGCTTGTCAAGGCGATCATTATTCGAAGCATATCGTGCCTGCGTGATGAAGTAATCCCCCTTTATGCCACGGAATGGATTCGTGCCATATACAGGCTTGTCGAGATAGGATAAAAAGGGTGGAAATGGCTTATTGAGTTCATACAAGATTTTGAGCTTGTCAGGTCTCGTGATCTTCACGTCCTTAAATACGAATTGGATATCGTCTGAGGTGAATGGAGTCTTATCAGTGAAGGTAAGGTCTGGGAATAGTACGATCTCAAACTTGGAGAATGTCTTATCATGACTATATGATTTCACGATTTTACTTTCGTATGTTCCGTCTGGTTTCTGAGAAAATAATGGAATAGTCACTTCATGCATGATACTTGGCGGGAGATTGTCGAGGGTATATACGCCCCGTATCCCCACGGTGTGTACGTCCGTGATAAGTACCTGAAGAATATCCTTGGAAAAGAATATATAGAGAGCGATCGCTACAGAGGTCAGAAAAAAAGACAATGACACGTACAAAAGATATTTTTCTATGAAGGCTAATACCAGCCAGTAGTAAAGACGGATTTTCTTACGAATCATCCTTCTATTTTAGCAGAAGTGCGAGTACAGATACGATGAAGAAGAGTGCGATAAACACGACCGTGAGGCGCATTATGATGACTTCTACCCCTCGTCGAGTCTGGAATGTTTCCCCGCCGCCGCCCCAAGCGCTTCCCAGTCCAGCCCCACGACCCTGAATGAGGATGAAGAGCACGATCAGGACACAAAGTACGACATTAGCGATGATCACGATCTCTTTCATATAGAGCGCTATTGTACCACCTCTGCATGGTTACGCAAATAGGTATGGTACTTCTTCGCGAAGCGATGCGCTTCGTCTCGCATGTGCTGAAGGAGGCGGTATCCAAGGTTATGACGTTCAGGACGTATGGTCGGAAGGTTCCCGACGCCGATCACGATCCGATCAGGATTTTTCGCAAGACCAATAATAGGTAAATTTTCAAACGTACGCTCTCTATCAACAATCTGTGTCATGCTGAGTGCCGACTTCGTCGTGCATTCTCGATACAGTCGGAACTTGTCGAAGCATCCCTGAGCGTTATCTATTCTTACATTATGAGATTGCTTCGTCGAACCTCCTCGCAATGACACTTCTCGACGCGGAGCATCGAGGTGTCTGTCATCCCGAGCGAAGTCGAGGGATCCCTCCATCCCTGCCGAATCGGCAGGGGGTCGGGATGACGAAGTGATCGTCGGGGTACCAACCCTTAAAGAAAGTGACTGCACATCAAGGTTATTGTTGTTAGGATTTAGCACCTCCATCACCGCTCTCACTTGTGGTTTTCCCCCATCGATGATGATAAGATCGGGAGCAGGCCATCGAGTATTCTTCAGACGTCTTGTGATAACCTCTTTCATCATGTCGAAATCATTATTCGGTATCGTCCTCAGCTTAAATCTTCGGTATTCTTTCTTGTCGACCATACCGTCAGTAAAGACCACCATACTCGCAGTTGAATTTTGGAAGCTTAGGGTCGAATTATCGTAACACTCGATACGATGCAGATCAGATAGAGAGGGATAATACGGCTTGAGGATAGTCTGGAGTGCTGCTAACGCTTGCTCCGATCGGTTGTACAGATGGATATTCCCGTCGATAAAGCTGCCATGCATGATGAGAAGCTCAAGCTGACGCATTGCATCGCGTCTTTTCATGGCTTTTTCATAGTGCTGGGTCTGGGTGAGATCGCGAATTTCTTTCCGAAGTGAACGAAAAACCAGGTCGGTCTTACCATCGAGTACGCGGACAATGGTCGTGATTTGAGCTCGATATCGTTTCTTATCCCGTGATTTCTCAGGTTCGGTGTCATGTTCGACGATATTGGGACATGGATCACACAGACCTATTTTATGGTAGAAACATGCTCCTTTATGAATGGTTTTCTGCGTACAGAAAGGCACGATCCTTCGAATCTGTTTGACCAATGTCTCTACAGATTTCATCGAGTCAAATGGACCAAAGTATCTCGACTTGCCATCATTTTCTCGTCTGGTAATCAACACCTTCGGGTATGGATCTCTTACCGTGATCTTGATATAGAGATGACTTTTATCATCGCGCCATCTTACGTTATACCTTGGCTTTATGGATGAGATGAGCTTCGCCTCAAGTACGAGCGCGAGGAACTCGGAATCCGTGTAGATGAGCTCAATCGTATCGGCACTGGTGACAATTTTCGATTCTTTGGGATCCTGCAGCGCATTCTGTTCATGAGACAGGAGTCTAGCTTTGAGATTTACTGCCTTGCCGATATAGATCGGGGTTCCCGTCTGCTTATACACGTATACACCTGTAGTAGAGGCTACTCCCAGGAGCGCTTCGTGGGTGTTTTGGATAATAATATCGGCTTTGTACTGCATACTTGTTAGAAATTGCATTATACCCTAACGGATGAGTATCAGAAATTTCTTCTGAAGTAGTGTACGCAGATCTGCGTACACTACGAAATATCGTTTATTGGTAGTACTTGCGCGCCATCCCGAACTTGATTCGGGATCTCATTCTTGAACTTTATGAGATTGTCCCGAAACTGTTCCGTTGACATGTTAGTTACTGGGTAAAGTTGTAGATATCACTCTCATATGCCATACTTGCGCAGTATGAGAAACAGAATATTCAAGGATGGGTTATCTCCGACATTCGTCATTGTGAGTATTGGAATAGCCCTGTATATCTTCGTTTTCTCCTTTCTGTCGATACGGCGCATTCATATTCTCTGGGCTTCATATTTTGATCTTGGGATCATGCAGCAGACGGTGTACAACACCTATCGAAGTATCCAGACACTCGACCCGTCGCGCATCCTTACGCTTACCGATCCGCATGAAACGGGAAGACAAATCAATCGCGTCGCGATTCACAACGACATTCTTCTCGCAGCTATCGCTCCTCTTTATTTTATCCATTCGGGTCCCGAGACACTGCTCGTGGTACAGACCATTGTGCTTGCGAGCGGAGCGCTTGCACTCTTTTTCATCGTCAAAGAGAAGACTAGGCATTGGCAGGTTGATCAAAAACAGATTGTGGACTGGCTGAGCATCTCTGTCCCTCTCTCGTACCTTCTGTATTATCCCATGGAGAGGACGAATCTGTATGAATTCCATGCGGTGACCCTTTCTACTGCCCTTGTCCTCTGGATGTATTTTGCGTACCTGAAGAGGAAATGGGTAGTATTTTCTGTACTTTTTCTTAGTATCTTACTCAGTAAAGAACACACAGGGTTTAGCCTTGGTACTTTTGTAATGGTGGAGGTCTTTTGGACACGTGCAAGAGATATTTGGAAAAGCTCAGAGAAAAGAATGATGATCAGTGCGTATCTGAAAAGACCCTCCACACAGATCCTGAGTCTTGTCGCGATAGGGTCTTTCCTATACGTACTCGTATCGGTATTTTTCATTATGCCGGCATTTCGGATGGGTGGAGATCATTTCGCTCTTAGCTACTATTCGAAAGAGACCACGGGGAGCATAGGATTTATCACGAAACATATTCTTCAGTTTGTATCCCTCGGTACATTCGCTTATGTAAATACTATGACATGGCCTTTGCTTTTTCTCCCATTATTTTCGCCGCTTATTCTTCCTGTGGTTCCCGATTTCCTGATCAATGTACTTTCGTCGAGTCCTGAGATGAAGACAATGAGTTTCCAATACACCGCGATCATAACCCCATGGATATTTATCGCTTCTGTCGATACACTCATGCGCATCATGCCAAGGCTATCGGGTGTACAAAAGAAAGGACTGTTAATACTTATGAGTATAAGTGTCTTGGCTTCATCACTGCTCTATAGCCCCCTTCCCTACTCAAGACAAAATGAAAATCGACTATGGTCAGAGCAAGTCCCCGCTCGAAGAGACATACTCCTGTGGCAGCAAATCCTGAGAAATGAAGATATCGCAGTCTCTGCGACAGGACAGTTCGCCCCATACCTTACGAATCGGAGAGTGTATTATGATTTCGGGAAGCAGTACGAGAAGGCGGAGTACGTGCTCATTCGGAGGAGTGAAATTGAAGGACACTGGATACGGGGGAAATTGACTCCTTACTATGACAAACTTGTGAAGGATGCACGGTATAAAATCATTTATACGAATAACGGTGTCGAGGTGTTTAAACGGGTTTCCGATACTCAGTGTGACAATCGTCCAGGCACTTGTGTTATTGACTAGCACTGCACTAACTATGATTTCAGATAAAACCAAAGGCTACCTTGCGATACTTTTCTCGACATTCTTGTATGGGTGGTTTGGCGTGTTTGTGAATCTGATCGGAGACTCTATTCCTTTGTTCTACCAAACATTTACCAGGAATATTTTAATGTCTTCTGTGCTGGGTCTTTATCTCATCATCACAAACCAAACCCTCCGAACAAAGTCAAAGGGAGATTATGGGAAGATTGTCGTGAGGTTTTTCTTTGGATTTATTAACATTACGACCGCTCTCGTTTCTTTTCAGAAACTATCTATTGGATTTGCATATATCTTATTTTTCTTCGGGTTATTATTGGGGAGTTTCGCGATCGGCACGTTTATCAACAAAGAACGAGTGAACAGGATAAAGATACTCTCACTTGGTATTACCCTACTCGGAGTGATCCTGGCTCATGCATACCGAACTCAGGTGGCGGGAGAGATCCTCTACATTACTCTCGCGGTTATTTCTGGGGTGGCTGTCGCATTCTGGAATGTCTTATCGCAATATATCAGTAAGGATATTTCAGCGGCGGTGCTCAACTTCTCTGATGCAGTGCTCCTGTGTATCACGTCTTTTGTCTTCTCACTCGTGATAAAGGAAACTTGGAGTATACCTTCAGTATCAACTGCGTGGATCGCAAACGCGGGGCTTGCGATCACATTTATCATTGCTGGTACCCTGGTTCCTTATGGATTTCGGAGAGTCGAGACTCAATTGGGGGCTATTCTGACGCCCCTTGAAATCGTTTTCGGAGTAATCCTCGGATACCTCTTCTTTAAAGATCAGGTGACTTATGCGCTTATCATAGGATGCGTGCTGATCATCGTGGCATCAATCTTGCCTTCTGTATGGGATTTACGAGACAATAAGCGTATCCGCACGCGATAGCGTCGCTCTCATCGTCATCTGCGACTACGAGTTTATCTCCGAGCTGGAGCTTGAGCATCTTCCATACGGACTTCTTATCAGCATGACCGTTACCGGTGACGATTTGCTTGATCTGGAGCGGCGTGAGGAAGCTGAAAGTAAGACCTTTGGCAGATGCGAGCGCGATCACACTCCCTTGCGCTTGAGCAACTGCGATGACTGTCTTCGCGTTTTTGAAGAAGAAGAGCTGCTCCATGACCATGGTATCCACGGTATATTGGTCAATGATATCGGATAGCTTCGTGGATATCTCCTGTAATCGAGTCATGAGATCATCGGTCTTACTCGTCTTGATCAGTCCTGAGGCTATAAAGTCAATGTTAGACGGATGATCAGACTCGAATACGGCATACCCTGTCTTATCATAACCTGGGTCGATAGATATTATCTTCATATATAGGACTTGTATAGTTTACTCGTACAACCACAAGTTTTCAGGCGTGCTTTCCAGTGGTATCGACGAATGTTACTTTAAAAAATCGTGGCAAACTCAGGCAGAATGGCCCACGTGATGCAAAATCTGCGTAGTAGGTCCGTATAACAGCTCTAACCCTTTTTTGTGCGGTAACACTTGGGCCGCTACAGACTTGGTTATATAATGTACATCCTCGGCAAGTTGTTCCAGCAACTAACTCAGCAAGATCATCTGGTGGACTCTGTGTTTTTTGAAATGTTGCTACAGTAATATGTTCCCGTGACATATCAGGTTCCAAACTATATTAATTTTTGTAATGTAACTTCTATACGCAGTTTCACTCAACAAGCTATCGTGATTAGGTCTTGCTGATAAGCCGAATTGACTGAATATATAGTCATATTGTATCACAAAAAATCCCCGCTTTGGGCGGGGTAAGTAGGGGGTTTCGAAAGTATTCCCAACAACATAATTCATCGTTCACACAAGGATACAAGAATACCGCTTTCATATAAGAAAGATTATGTATTTGTATATCATGCAGATTTCGGAAGCCCATTCGATCCTCCATTCGCCAACGGGCGAAGGCGGAATCAGGGCAAGAACATGCAGATGGAGAAGTTTTAGAAAAAAACGATCTTTTTGGTAAATAGCAACGAAGCGCACATATCACTTATTGACATCCCACACCTTTTACAAGACATGGGGCGTATACATAAGAGATAAGAAATCGCGCGTTAGTACGACTTGGCTAAATGCATTGCTGCACTTACACCTGTCGCCTATCAAACCCGTCATCTTCGGGCGCGCTCAATATGGAATCCTCATCTTGGGGGCTGCTTCGCACTTGAGATGCATTCAGTGCTTATCAGGTGGGAATATAGCTACCGGGCGATGCCCTTTTAGGACAACCCGTACACAAGGGATTCCCTCATCCTAGGTCCTCTCGTACTGTAGGAGACTCCCCTCAAGATTCCAAGCGCTTGCATCGGATAGAGTCCGAACTGTCTCACGACGTTCTGAACCCAGCTCGCGTACCACTTTAATCGGCGAACAGCCGAACCCTTGGGAGCTACTGCGCCCCCAGGATGTGATGAGCCGACATCGAGGTGCCGAACTTCGCCGTCGATAGGAACTCTCGGGCGAAACTAGCCTGTTATCCCCAGAGTAGCTTTTATCTGTTAAGCCCGGTGCGCAATCACAGCGCAACCGAGGATCACTAACACCCGCTTTCGCGTCTGCTTGACTTATAGGTCTCACAGTCAGGCCGGCTTATGGGTTTGCCCTCTCACACGCGATTTCCATCCGCGTCGAGCCGACCTTTGTACCCCTCCGTTACTCTTTTGGAGGGACCCGCCCCAGGTAAACTGACCACCTAGCACTGTTTCCCCTCCCTCTATCTACTATGTACAGGGAGTGAAAGTAGGCAACATCAATTGAGGCACTACATAACATTCTACATTTCCTCCCCGCATACTATGCAGAGGGAGGGGATCAGGTGAAAAAGAGGCGAAGAGAGGTGTTACATTGTTGCGCGCCTTGCGGCACGCTCCCTCCTACGCTAGACAGTCACCGCTTTTCCACCAATACCAAGTTTCAGTAAAGCTTCTGGGGTCTTTTTGTCCGGATGCAAGTAGGCCGCATCTTCACAGCCATTTCAAGTTCGTCGGACAGTGGTTCAAGACAGTTT
>JAYRHC010000042.1:0-4832 GCA_041907525.1 Candidatus Woesebacteria bacterium | reverse complement strand
TTTGATTTGTTGGATTGTGTTTTTCGTCTCTTCAGTGAGGACGAGCGCATCAAAGAAAATGTTTCGTCCTGGTTGACTACTGGCGAGTGATCCCATGGTGTAGAGAATGGCAGGAAGAACGATTGCGAAAATCGCGACTGCTAAAAGGATTTCCAGGATAGACTCTCCGACGGGTGGTGGTGGGGTCTTATTCATTGATAGTTTTTATCTCATTTAAGGTTTGATTCCTAATCGTTTATGTCGTCATCTCGACTCCCCGCTCAAGAATCTGAGCGGGGGTGGAGAAATCCCTTTCGAAAAATATCAATTACATTACTAACCTTATGAACGATTTTATTATAAAGGGATCCCTCCACTTCGGTCGGGATGACGAACTCCTCGACCTTTGGGTCGAGGAGTGTCAATGCGTAATCTCCAACGTTCCAATCTGTGTTACGCGCATTGTCGTCACTGAGTGATCAATCAAGTTTTCTATCCTCACCATGTTTAGGTTTGAATCGAAATTCGCGACCTCCCCGCTGAGAGGTGCAAAAATTACTTGGTTTCCCGGCAGCGATACTGTCGAAAAGACCAGTGTTTTCTCTATAGAATCTATGGTGTTGGTGTTGGCCTCTGGCACATAGGAGCAGTGTTGGAGCTCCTCACAGCGAAAGAGCACGAACGTGTTGGACCCTGTTTGGAAATATATCCCCTGGGGCATTGCTTTTGTGTGGGTCGCGCTATTGCCCAACATTGCATATATCCGTTGTGTCTTAATCGATGCGATCAGCTTGTCGAGTGATGTTTGGGTGTCTGTGGTTGTTTGAAGTTTGTTCATCGAAAGATACCCAACCGTAGACATGATACCCAAGATAGTGACGACTACCAAAAGCTCGATGAGGGTGAAAGCACTTGTGAAGAGCTTCCTAGTGCTTTGTTCCGATCGAACTAATAAGGCCATATATAGGTGCAATAATTGCTAACATCATTCCCCCCACCAGTCCCGCGACCAGCACAAGCATGAGCGGCTCTAGAAGTGTGGTGAGCTCTTTGATCTTTTTACTTGTCTGGTAATCAAGAAAATCGGAGGCATCCTGAAGAGACTTGTCCAGAGATCCGCTTTTTTCTCCGACCTCGATCATTTTCTTGAGTATTCCAGGGAAAAGCTTCCCCCTTTTCCCAATTCCTTCTGAGAGTTTGCCCCCCTGTATGACTGCTTGGTACCCGTCATTGATCGCATCACGTACCTGGGGCTTGATAACAATGTCTTTTGACAATTCAAGTGCTCCTGTGATCGGAATCCCCGAGAGAAGCAGTAACGACATGCTTCTCGTGAATCGAGTAAGGTCAATATCCCGAATGAGTGGAGATATTACGGGTAATCCAAAGATGACTTTTAGTATAAATTTCTTTTTAAACTTATAGACCAGCATAACCGCAACAATAATCCCAAAAACCCCTCCAATGGTCGCAAGGGTGTTATTCACGAGGAAGTCAGACATGGCAATGAGTACTTTCGTCACGAGCGGGAGCGGCATCCGCAATGATTTAAATACCCCGCCAATCTTGGGAATGATCCCGTAGAGCATCCCGACTAGTACGAAGATGAAGATAAAGAAGATAAAGACAGGGTACATCATCGCACCCTTGATCTTGTCCTTAAACTCCATATCCTTCATTAGAGTGACTCGTAGATCCTTCAGTACCTTGTCTAGTGTCCCCGATTCTTCTGCTGCCTTAATAATGTTTATCGAAACGCCGTCAAAGACTCCGGGGAATTGGCTCAAGCTTTCGTGGACTTGAAGTCCCTGTTCCAGATCGGCCTTGAGCTTCTTGAGGACGATGAGGAGGTTTCCTTTCGCGTCTTCTGCGAGGGACTCGACCGACTCAATGATCGATATTCCAGAGGAGAGCATAGTTCCGAGGTTCCCCACAAGGACAAGTTTGTCGTCGCTTGATAGAGAGATCGATTTGGTGTTGGATACTTTTGCTTGTGCCATAGGTTAAATGTTTTCAGCCTTTGTTACACGAACCACTTCCTCCATCGTGGTGAGGCCCTGAAGTATCTTGATAAGCCCATCTTCGGGCATCGTAGTCATGCCCTCACTGATCGCCACTTGAACGATAAGGTCAGAGCTGGTTTTATTTACTGTTAGCTCTCGTATCTTGGGTGTAACTACGAGCACTTCGAAAAGTCCTATCCTCCCCGAGTATCCCGTATTCCCACAGAGCTTACATCCTGAGCCGTTAAAAACTTCTACTTTCGTACTGTCTTTAATGTGTTTGGCTGCGATGGCTTCTCCGAAACAGCTAATGATCTGTTCGGTTTCGATGAGTTTCGAGACCCTACAGTTATTACACGTTTTCCGAACCAATCTTTGGGCAATAATCACATTGACTGTGGATGCAACGAGGAATGGTTCTACTTTCATCTCCGTCAGTCTCACCACCGCGGTCGCGGCGTCATTCGTGTGGAGCGTAGATAGTACGAGGTGCCCGGTGAGCGCAGCGTTTACTGCGATATTTGCAGTTTCACTGTCGCGGATCTCCCCCACGAACACGATGTTTGGGTCCTGGCGTAGTATCGAGCGGAGACCTGCCGCGAAGGTAAGATTAGTCTTTGGGTTTACGTTAATCTGGTTCACTCCCTTGAGACGATATTCTACAGGGTCTTCGATCGTGGTAATGTTTTTTTCACGAATATTAAGCACCCGGAGAATTGAGTAAATTGATGTGGATTTCCCTGCTCCCGTAGGGCCTGTAGAAAGGATCATGCCGAAGGATTTCTCGTACGCCATCTTGACTCTGTGAAGGTCGGGCGGACGCATCCCCAGATCGGTAAGGGTGAGTGGTCTGCCATGGGTAGATAGTATTCTCATAACCGCCTTCTCTCCATCGACGATCGGAAGGATGGAAAGCCGAATATCTACCATGAGTCCGTTAATGTTCGCGCGTATTTTCCCATCTTGAGTACTGTAGTGTTCGTCCGTACGGAGACGCGCAAGCACCTTGAGACGAGACATTATCCGCTCATGTACCGTCTTGGGGAATGCTGCAATGTCGTGAAGGATGCCATCGACACGGTATCGTATGATGCCCTGGTCATCCTGGGGCTCCATGTGGATGTCTGATGCCTTTTCGCGGTACGCATGCTCAAACAAGATATCAACAAGCTGGGATATGGGGGCTTCTTCGTCTTCGCTGTTTTCATCTTCGATCCCTTCATCGGAAAAATCCTCAAGGGCTTTTTTTATGTCAATTTTATAAACTTCTAGGGCATGGTTTATGCCTCTCGGGGTAGCATAGTACACCACTACCGATGTTCCCGTCTTCGCACGGACAAGATCGATTGTTTGCTGATCCTGCGGATTTTCCATCGCGATTTTTATACTGTCTTGATTTCTATCGAATACGATGCATCGTTTTTTCTTCGCCACTCGCTCAGGAACCACATGGAGCAGGTTGTCTGGGATGTCTATCGTTGACAGGTCGACAAACGGGGTTTGTAATATGCGGGCGATGAGATCTCCAACCTTTTCGTCTTCCACAATTCGTTTCTCAAGAAGAGCCTCGTAGAGGGAGATGTCCGTCGAGGTCACGAGTTCGTCAGCTTCATTCAGCTGCTCCTCGGTGACAAGCCCATCGCGGACAATTGATTCTCGGAGATCTTTATCGGTAAGCTGCATGCATTCACTTTACCAGATATTTCTTCTCAGCTCAAGCGCCGAAGATAGGTGCCCAGAAGAAAGAGGGATCCAAAAAGAGGAATAATTACCGTCTCTACCCCAGATGCTGGGTAGGTGGGAGAAGACACTGATCCATAGGGAACAATGGTAATGTTGCTAGACGGGGTCACTTCGATGAATTGAGGGGTTTGGGTGATGATCGTTGGGGGTGTTTGGGTCTGTGCTTGAGTAGGTAATGGTCTCGTGGTGGGGGTGGGGGTTGGTGTATTTTGTGCTTTTCCGAATTGAGAGAACCATCCGAGAATGCCGGTCTGCGCTTGCGGGGTGAGGGTTGGTGTTTGTGTGGGTGTGGGGGAGGTGGTTTGTGTGGTGGCGTTCGTGGTAACACCTGGCTTGTTTGATGGAAAGATCCTTGAAAGAATGCCGAGGCGAGAAAATACAAAAAGAGAGATGCCAACTGCGACTACGAGAATGAGGAATGCGGCGAGTATTCTATTGAACTGTTCCATGTCCTGTAGTATATCAAATTCCGTGGTATTTTTCACTATGTTCTTCTCTCGCGAGACAAACAACAATCGGGCGTGAGGGAAAATGTTTGTTTATCTCACGAGAAATTTCACGCACCGTAGATCCTGTAGTAACTACATCATCCACAAGTACAAGCGTCTTTTCTTTCAACAGCAGTGGTTCCTTGACTCGGAATGCCCCTTGAATGTTTCGGAGTCTTTCTGTCTTGGATGTGCAATGTGCCTGGGGTAGGGTCTCTCGAACACGTTCTACTGCGTGTTGCATGACGGGGATGTTGGTAAGTGCGCCGAGAAGCTTCGCTATGTAGAGGGATTGGTTATACCCTCTTTCTTTCTCTCGATTCGGGTGGAGCGGAACAGGGACTAGGATGGTGTCCCTGTGCTGCTCTGATATCGAAAGCATATGTGCGAGCGATCGGGGTCCCAGACAAAGAAGGATGTCTTGGATGAGCCTTTTGTTTTGTTTGTATTTGATAGACCATATCGATCGGGAGACCACGGATTCGTAGTACCAAAAACCCAAAACAGGAAGGGTCTCGTGCTTCCCTGCACAATGGGGACAGGGACTCGTTGGGCTTGGTATCGTATTGCCACAGAACAAACACCAGTCTTTCTCAATAGTCCGGACTTTTTGGGAGCA
>JAYRHC010000041.1:0-2892 GCA_041907525.1 Candidatus Woesebacteria bacterium | reverse complement strand
GGTCGATATATATATGAATCCCAACTCCTTCATATTTACAGGATCATATAGATTGCGGCCGTCGATGATGAGCGGACGCTTGAGCAGAGACTTCACTTTCATAAGATCTGCCTGACGAAATTCATTCCACTCAGTAAGTATACAGAGTGCATCTGCCCCCTTCACCACATCAAACATCTTCTCTCCATACTCTAGCTTGTCACCGAGCTGTTTCTGTACGCGCGGCATCGCTGCAGGGTCATATGCTCTTACTGTGTATCCATCTTCTGCAAGCTGTTTCACAATCTTCACCGCAGCAGAGAAGCGAATATCGTCCGTATTGGCCTTGAACGCGAGGCCCCAGACGGCAATAGACACAGTCGGCAGTCGTGAGTCGACAGTCGACAGGCTCTTGGGGATGTGTTTATTGACTTTTGCGACGAAGTTTTTCCATGAAAGATCATTGACTTTCTCGACCGCCTCCAGGAGGGACACATCGACTTTATTATCGTGACCCGTAGCGATAAGAGCCTGCACATCCTTCGGGAAACATGCACCACCATAGCCTATACTCACATCGAGATTCTTCGGGCCGATCCGATTGTCCATGCCCACTGCGCGAAGCACCTTCGGGGCGTCGGCTCCAAGCTTCTCAGCGAAGAGTGAGATCATATTCGCGAAGGAGAGCTTGGTGGCAAGCAGAGAGTTTGATGCATATTTGATGAGCTCTGCACTGGGGATATTCGTGACAATGCGCTCTCCAGGAAAGGGCTTATGAAGCTCAAGGAGAAGATCGATAGATCGCTGATCCTCTGCTCCGATCACGATACGGTCGGGGTAATGGGTGTCGTGTATCCCAGTACCTTCACGGAGGAATTCGGGACAGGAAGCAACCGAAAACACATCGCCTCTGTCATTCCGACGAAAGTCGGAATCTAGTTGCTTTTCGATAATCTCCCTCACCTTCTTGTTCGTGCCGACGGGGACAGTGGATTTACAGGATACGAGAGTGAATTTATTGGTATCCAGATTTTTGCCAATTTCTTCTGCGACCTTGAACACTGTCGTAAGGTCGGCTTCTCCCGTGCCAGGAGTGGGTGGGGTACCGACGCAGATGAAGATGATAGAGGACTCTTTCAGAGCCTCACCATATTCGGCAGTGAATATGAGCCTTCCTGCTGCATTATTCCTGTGGAGTATCTCTGCAAGTCCCGGTTCATAGATAAGCGGATCGCCCTTCCTGAGTCTCTCAAGCTTCGCGGGAGTGTGTCCGATGACGTAGACGGTATTCCCGAAATCTGCAAATACACACGCTGCGACGATACCTACATAGCCGTGACCGATGATTGTTATTGTCATATGACACAAAACGCAAAACGTTTAACGCGAATCATGGATGATTATATCAGCTCGTCGTGTGTGTTTTCCACACGATAATCCGATCATACCCCTTCCGCCCGCTCAGAGCTTGCGCTTGAGCGGGCACCTTCCCCAAGGAAGGATGGGATGGTTGTGAATCGTGTACCAACATCAGGGTATGAATAGGCACTAACTACATGATCATCCCTCCCATTGGGAGGGGGGACCCGCCGTCCTTCGACAAGCTCCCCGAGACAATCGGGGCAGGCAGGATGACACGGCGGGTGGAAGGGGTTCTAATCATACTCTCAACTTCGCTTGAAAAAGACAGAGAGAGAGAGAGTACGATTGTAATCAATTATTCTTTATTCATTCATTATGTCTGAAAATCTTCTAGGTCACGAGCCTCAAAAGAAGGCAGGATCTGAAAGTAAGAGGGTTGATTTATTTAATAAGCTGGCTAATCTTATCCAAGACAGGTATGACAGGCAGTTAGCTCGAAAAGCGGAGCCCGTTTCAGGCGACATCGTTACGGTGCCTTTAGGGGAAGGTTCAAGATTTGTGTCAGGTGTAGTCACGGGTAAATCAACAAACCCAGACGGCTCCACCATGTTCCTACACGTTGAAATTGAAGGAGTCGCGACTGTGCGTGTAGATCCGCGCACTTATAAAATATGGGAAGAAGAAAGTGTGGATGGATTGGACGCAGTATCTCAGGATACTTCACCAGTACCCGCACCTTCAGAGGCAATAAGTTCAATATAAAGACAAATAACTCAACCGTGTATACGCTTCTAGAGAAGTGTTTTTAGCAACCCTTCTCCAAGCTGCGAGATGTTAATCGCTGTTATCTTGGTGTTTTCTATCCTCGCCCACTGGGGCCTGAGGGCTTTGCCTTTGAAATACTCTGCATACGTGGTCGGTAGGATAAGCTCTTCATCCAGTCCGAATGCTTTGGCGATTATCTTACCTGCATCATACGGCGACATACTATCTGCCCCCACGAGGTGGAATACTTCGGGTGAATAATGAGTGAAGAGATAGTCAAGCCCGTACACCATATCATCGATGAATGTCGGGGTGATAAGCGAATCGGTGACCATGGCGAGAGGTTTGCCCTGCTCGAGGAGATATTTCACCGTACGAACAAAGTCACGCTTTCCCTCGAATTCTTTCCGATAGGGATAACTAAGCCGCACGATCATCGCATGACCTTTCACGATCTGCTCCGCCTCGTATTTCGTCTGACCGTAGTAGGAAATGGGATTAGGGATAGATCGCTCCGTATACGTCGGGATCTCGCAAGGGGCTTCTGCGCCCACGTCAAAATCGCTGCGCTTGTTGCCGTTGCTCGCATCCCCTTGCTTCAATCCGCTCAGAACATTTCTATTCTTTTTGCCCTTATTCAGGTTATCTCGCGACTCCCTATTCACCATCTTCCCATCGAACACGAAGTCGGTGGAGATGTGGATCATTTTCGCTTTTTTCTTTTCGCACATTTCGAACAGATGACGCGTGCCGTCCACATTTATCTTGTGACAGAGCTCCCGTTCT
>JAYRHC010000040.1:0-8157 GCA_041907525.1 Candidatus Woesebacteria bacterium | reverse complement strand
TCCCGCGCGTCTGAGAGTTTCAGGAGTAATGTCGAGATTTCCATCTGTCGCATGAACAATACCACTTAATTCCCGTGCATACGCACGAAGGGCAGAACCGATGACAGGGGCATCAATGTTCGCAGTCTGGTGTAGTATTGATTCAGCTATATCTAGACCTCCATCGTGAGCTCTCACCGCTAAAGCGCGTAGTTGTATCATGGGTTCTCTCAGTGTGTTACGTAATCCTTCTGGAAAAACAGCTAAAGCCGCGTCTATTTTTTTCTGATTCTCTGCTTCGGCTTTTGCTTGCAGTGCTTCCACTGCTTTTTGTTTGATCGCTTGGTCAGATGCTTTCTTACTCACCTCTGTGACCTGGTCGTACTGTCCGTGTTGGATAAGCAGGTCGAGCACCCGCATCGCCAAAGGTTGAGTAACACCCTCCGACTGAATAATATTAGTTAAGATGTTCCATGCTTTATCATCCACAATTCTCTGTAGTGCATGAGCGACTTCTGTTTCCGCTTTGCTCTTTACTGATGGATAAGTGGCTTCTCTACTCACAATTTCTAACCTGCCATATTTTTGTTTTTCGATGAGTGCATTGAGTGCAGGCATCGCAACGTCTTCTGCAGTGTCGCGGTTTTTAGCAAGATCAACTAATGCTTGCCAATTATGCTGGCTTACTAACTCTTCGACATTGGGCGGCGTCGCCTCTTTTCGGGAACCATCCCCTTCGCCTGCTACCGCTGCACGTGGTACAGCAGCAGGTGGAGTGGGTAGATGCGGGGGTCGGGGTGCCGCTGGTGCACGCACGGGCTCAAGCGGTGCTACACTTACTCCCATGACTTCTAGATCATCTATATTTAGTGGTGTTGCAGATACCGCTGTGGGACCTTGGCTGAGTTCTGGGGGTTGAGGAGTCGTGGGTTGTGCTGGAGACTCTAGTTTTTTTCGTTTACGCAACATAGCTTCTACCCTTTTCCAAACACGCGAACCGAATATTCTCGGTAAACAGCCACTGGGAATGAGCGGTGTGGATGATGCCCTATCTGGCGGTGTTCCAGCCTCCATAGCGCGGACTTCTGTAGTAGCCCGATTAACTGCTTCCAGGGTTTCGGATGAAGGAGGTGGGTATTCGCGTAGTGTAGTGACTAATCGTAGATAATCTTCTATATTGATGGGTGACAAGTTTCTACCTTGTCCTTCACTTTGCAATATACTATTGAGCGCCTCTCTCGTCAGGGTCGCCAGTTGACCAATGGTTCTAATTTGGTGATTTCTCAGCGTGTCTACTATTCTAGTAGTCAGAATGGATTCTAGACCTTCTACATCTGATAACTCAGTGTCTGGGGAGATTATCGGCTCATCTGATGCAAATGACTCCATTCTTGTCTGTATCGCATGCAAGATATCATCTACATTGGCATTCGGTAGTGCATATGCATGCATTTGTTCTCTGAGAAAAGTTAGAAGCGCGAGCTCTCTTTGAGCAACTGTTGATTGCCCTTGTTCAGATTCCTGCGTTTGAGGTGTCCTCAATGCCGTGCTTCTACGGTCGATTTGGGTAAGGATACTTTGCGCAATTTCTTCTCGCATTTCAGGATCCGCCGTTCTCATTGCGGTGAGAACTTCTATAGACTTCATCAGAGATTGATATAGCTCTAAAACGTCGGCGGAATCAGGTATCGCATCACGATCCTGAGTGAGTCTCTCAAGAGCAGGATCAGCGATCGATGTGAATGTCCCCATCTGTACATCGAAACGTGCTGCCTGTTGAGCTGCGACACGGCTCTCAAATCGAAGATGGGAAATCATCGCTCTAACTTGAGCTTCCATTTGCACTGGCAAATAATCTTCCAATCGGACATGTTCCGTGTTTTGATCCCCACCTGCATTATCAGCATGTTCTGGCGCCCGGGGTGCCAGGGGTAATGGTACTGTTGGCTCACGATCAGCTTCGTCATCTCCACTTTCATCATCCCTCTGTTCGTCGTCAGTTAAAGGGAATAATAGTTCTAATGCTGCAATGTCATCATCGCTTATGTCGGGATCTAGATTAATATGTGCTCGTCCTTGGTCTTGAATTTGCAGAACATTGTCGTCTTCGACAGGCCATGGTGTCCGGGATGCTCGGGGTACCTGGGGTATTGAGGCTGGTGCTTGTTCTGACTCGCGCTGGTTCCAAATTTCCTTTACAATCCGCCTTGCTTCTTCCATGGTGTCTATGAGCTCCACCATAGGATGTGGGTTTCCTTCATTAAGCTGTTCCTCCCATTTGCGTGTCCACTCTTCAGACAGTGCTAAGGATACCGCAGCTATCGCACGAGCCCGATAATCGCTCTCATGGACACTCGTCTGCTCTCGTATTGCAGCCATCGCACTATCTAGACTTGCAATCCCAGCCCCTATCCTTTTGAGCCTCCAAATGTCTGAATCAGCGTTCACTGTGTCGACTTGACCTTCTACCGCTCTGCGCCATTGCTCAGTAGAAGATGCAATGTCTATAAATCTTACTGCGAGCTCTTGGGTGCTTGGGTCTCCTGTATGATCTATTTCTTGCAGCTCATGATAGATACGGACCCCTTGCTCTTGGATTGCCTCAACTTCTGTTCGGATTGCTCTCACATGCTGCGTTACCTGTTCGATATCTATAGTTTCAGGGATTACTCCGCGGTCAGGCGATTCAGACACCTGTCCGCTGCCATTCTGAGTAAGCTCAGGAACCGGCTTTCGAGGACGCAGCCATGCCGGAGTACGATTTCCGAGTACTCGAGTGAACACATTTTTGGGCGCCTCATGTGGTAATTGATCTTCTGTAAGCATATGAGTATTCGTGAATCAAGTATTTGAGACAATGTTTTGCAAGTCCGTTCTGAGTTCTTCAAGTGCATGGCTCGTCTTCCTCACGGTGATTCCATCCAATATTTCTTTACGAGTTCTTTCCAGAACTTGGTCATGATAATCGGCTGGGAGGTTATTCTTTACCTCACCGATATACTTTTGGAGATTGTAATCATATTGGAGATCGAAAAAAAGATAAAACATTTTCCACAAATATTGTTCGAGATTCACTCTCCGTTCCTCACTTAGTTTATCTGGATAGATTTCTAACAGTTTTTTTTGGAAATCACGCGTAAACGGAAGTAGTTGTATTATGTCTTTTATGTCAAGAGATCGTTTTTTCATAAATAGATTACATTAAATAACGCCATGCTTCACTGCTTTTCTGATCACTTGATCCTGAATCGATACTAAGATGTTGGTCATTTCAGAGGCCGAGTATGGCCTGCGAACAGATGGCAGGAAATACATAATCAAATTCGTATCAATAGGAGGTGTAACACCCTCCTGGCGTAGTCGAAAAGCCGTCAACACCAACTGATCCCAGCGAAACGGAGGACTGAGCACTTGACCTGATAGATTCTTGCCATTATTCACCTCTGTTTTCGTAACTCTCAATAGATCCTTAATGCCTGGAGTCGCTTCATAGATCATATCAGCCAGAACCATAGAGGGCTCTTGGATTCCGGATGTGTCCTTCAGCAGATCGATAACTGCTAGAAGTTTCTTCTTACCATCTGGATCGCTCCTATAGCCGAAAACTACATCAAGGAACCCAAGCATGCTTGGCGGAAAATTTATCTGTGCTCTAAGGAATGCTGCTTCATAATCACTGTACGCATCTTGCTCTGCTTGTGTCCTTGCAGCATACCCCCTCAAGTCGGTAAGCGTGAGGACTGCATTACTACCCGTAAGATTGCGCATAAACACTTGCGCCCTTACTTTCTTTTCTTGCGATGATGCACCATCTCCTCTCTCTTGGGTAATTATCCCTTCCACAGTCGTAAGCCTTTCACCTTGTGTGTCGAATTTGTCTTTCGCTCGTTGAATTAACTTTTCGGCAGCCTGCTTGTTCAGTTCGTGTGCCCGCATTACCTCCTCTATGGCGGTCGTGTACGCATCATATCGTGCTCTCGCATACGTTTTGAGTCCCACATTGTCTCCTGTATTCATATTTACCCCATTGACCATACCCATGCCGCTGAGCTCCGTCGCATTATACGCAAGGACAGTCATCTCAGTAAATTTACCTGCAGCCACTCCCTGAGCCCAAAAATCTTTCATCGGTAACTTTGTGCTATAGGCTTTGGTTCCAGTATCTAACTTGTCTATCGCGGAGATTTTCGTTTTCGCTCGAGCGAACGCCACCGCATATATCATCATCATTTTCCGCTCATGGATGGTGTTCTCTTGTTCGTCCCATAGTAGGGTCTCATTCGCCAGAGTAGCCATAAGTCCAGCCATACCTTGCCTGGTTACTTTCACACTTTGCATATCCATTACTTCGAAATTGCCAGGATACGCATTCAGTATCGTATCGAGTCCAGCGGGAACAGCAATAGCAGGGTTCCGCCGGGGTGCAGCATCGGATAGCTGTTTATACGCATCTTCCATCTTCCTGAGTGTTTCTCCAAAAACTCTACCATGTTCATTTCTAGGATCATATTTTGCTCGTTCATTCCCTAGTCTGACTTTGAGATCTTTCATTTCTTGGATTTTCTCTTTCACTTTTTTTATCTCCTCAATGACCGTCCCGCGATCTTGCGTAAGAGCGACATACTGGGGATTATCAACCATGATGGGATTGCTTTTACTATCCCTGCTACCGGAATCAATCTTAGGTAACACGGGTATTAGTGCAGTATCAATATCCTGGAGACGTTTACCTGGTTCTCCCGTATGAGCTTTCTTTGGGTCAATACTTTCTTCTAGTCGTTGAATCGCTCCATCAATATGTGCTTCAGTAATTTCTTCAATCGGCTCCGTGTAGGAGACTACCGCGGCGACTTCTTTGTACACGTCTTGCCTCACCTTTCCTAATTCACCCAATCTTGATTCAATGCTCGTTGCACCGGTGCCCTTCCATTCTTGTACATACTCTTTCAACGCAGGTTTACCGTCTACACCATCGTTTAGCTCAGTAGAAAGACTTACAATATCTTTCAGTGGTTTAACTTCAGTCTCCCGAGTGATTCCATCCTCAGCCACAGCTCTCTTTCTTTGTTTAATGATTGCGTCATATGTGTTCAGATCACGGGTACGATCCCCTTCTAAGATATCCCGCGCACCCTCTTCGATGCCCTCCATGATTACTGCCATACGCGCTTCTTGGAATCTTCTTATGGCGGATACCGCGTCTAATCGTGTTTTCCCATCCGTATCATAGTGACCTCCCATGTCATAGAACCGTGTCCACACCGCTTGCTCATATTGGACTGGGTGTTGTTCTGGTATCGTTTGGTTCCTGTAGAACGGAGTGTCCTTATTGTTGAGTTGGCCCATTCCAACGAATGCTTCCTCCACCATGCCGAACATATCATGATCTTCGATATGTAGTACTTTGTTATAGAACATTCTTCTAGTATCTTTAATCCCGAGCAGTTTTTGTTTACTCGCTGGCCAACCCGTAGTAGTGATCCCACCGCTGTCAAACACGAGAGCACCTGTCGTAGTAAATCTAAGCTCACCTGGATCAATGCTGTATACACCGCGAAGATATCGTCTTGCCGAGGCATAGTTTGGTGAGCCTTGTAATACTCTGATCATTTCGTTACACTGAAGCATGATCGATTCGGGGGTGTTGGACTTCAGTATCTCTTCGACTTTTTGAACCGTCATATTCCATGGTATAGATGCAGCCGCAATACCCACAAGTAATGGTGCAGCAACTGGAAATACTGCTTGTATTGACGGAACGAGAAGATTCAGATTTCTCATTATCCCTGTTGTGATAATAAGAGTTTCAATCGTAGCTGCTACACCAGCTCCATATCGTGCGACCGCCGCAGCCCTATCCCACCCTGTCACCACACCAAGATTGGTCGTCTGTAATCCGTCGGGTTTGTATCCATTCCTTGTCATTTCGACGATATCATTCGCACATTCGATACGAAAGGCCTCTGACTCCATATACCGCATGGTTTCGGAGTACCCATTCTCATTTTGAAAATATGCTCGTAGCTTGCCTGGATCAAATTGTCCCACAACGTGGGCTCCTGCGTCGGTCAAAAACCTTCTTACCTGGATCCACTGATAATATAGGTAGCTGCTCTTATCAGCGAATAGTCCTGGTTCTTGTTTACGAAGCGTAGATATTTTTTCGATATGCTTTTCCCAAAATGCATACATGGCCTTATACACCTCATCATATTCGGGTCGTTTTTCCTCACGATTCTTTGGGTCGATCGTCCTTCCGTTCTCATCCGCCACATTTCCTGTATCACTGACATCAATGAACTTATGTCTTGGTATATTGGGATTCGGAGCAATAGGATTTTTCTTGCCATACATTATCTCAGTTACCTTACCACCCAAGCTGCCAGGAGCACCTTTGACCAAACCCACCAGCCCCTCTTCTCTGTAAATTGATTTAAAGTTTCTCATTCCGTCTTGTGCTTTCGATGAGCTATTTCCCATTTCTGCCATATAGTACAAATATAGTTGTATTGAGAGCAGTAATCAAGTATATTTTTCCTGACTTCGCCAACGAAAATTGCGGGTTGCTGGCATAGTCCAAACTTTAGTCAATTTCTTCTTTTGGGTCACGTAGCCTCAAATATCAGGGTACAATTGTAGTAATGTTCATCAGGTCGGTGCAAACCAAGACAGGAGACACACAGATACAAGTCATGCAGAAAATAGGGAGAGTGAATCACATCATAAAACATTTGGGTACTGCCCGTAGTCCTCTAGAGATTTCACAACTGCGAGAGCGAGCACGGGCATACATGGATGAGATGCGTATTACCTCTGGAAAAATCTCACTCTTTGACTCACGGTATGATTCTTCTGCATTAGATTCACTTTTGTCACACGTAAGGTTTCCCCATGTATGGGATACGGTGACCTACCAATTCTTGAGCCACTGCTATAACACTGTTGGGTTCTCTCGTATTGTGAATGGGTGCTTTGCAGATCTTGTAGTAGCTCGGATCATAGAACCCACGAGTAAGCGCAGGACTCGCGACATGTTGGAGGTGCGACTAGGTAAGCACTATTCACTTACCAGTATCTACCGATGTATGAAAATAGCTATACAAAAAAAGTATCAATCACAGATCGAGCAGGCAGTATATGAATTTGTTACACAACAGACAGGAATGGCTATTGGAGTATTATTTTTTGATGTAACAACATTGTACTACGAGGCATTTGATGAGGACGACCTTAGACGGTGTGGATTCTCCAAAGAGCATAAGCATAACCAACCTCAGTTGGTCGTAGCGCTTACGGTAACAACTTCAGGCATCCCGCTTGATCTCCATGTGTTTCCAGGTAATACGTTTGAGGGTCACACCATGCTTCCCTGCATTGAGGAGATATTGAAGAAATATACGTTACCAGAGAAAGACCTCGTGATCGTTGCAGATGCCGCTATGCTCTCAGATGAGAATATCCAAGCACTGGATCAGAAACATCTCAAATACATCGTTGGTGCAAGATTGGGAAATCTCCCTCAGAGTGTTTTTGACCAAGTAGTTCAGACCCCAAAAACTGAAGGGGCGTGTAGCCGAATTACACTACCCAATGGACGAATACTCCTCATAGGGTACTCTGTGAAACGTGCTGCAAAAGACAAACATGATCGAGAAAAGCAAATGACAAAAGCGACACGAGCACTCCAAGCGCCTTCCTTGCTTTCTCGTAAATACAAATTTGTCCAAACGAAAGAGTCAGGAACGTATGAGCTCAATGCTGGGCTCATTACGAAGGCAGAACAACTGGAGGGACTTAAAGGGTATGTGACAAATGCAGTGCATCTATCAGACACTGACATTATGGGAAAGTATACAAATCTCTGGCAGGTGGAGAAATCATTCCGAATGAGTAAATCGGACCTGCAGGCACGACCCATATTCCATACAACAAAAGAAAGTATTGAGGCACACCTTCTCATTGTCTTTACTGCATTAGTTGTGTCTCGATACGTTGAGATGACAACTCATAAGAGTATCAAGCACGTGATAACCACGCTCAACCAAGTAAAGGAGATAGTCGTAGAAGATCGGGTATCTAAACAACAAACATCAACCTACAGTAATCCCACACCAGAAACAAAGGCTCTTTTTGCTGCGATTCATATGCCTTGGGTCACGTAAATGGCGAAGTCAGGTG
>JAYRHC010000039.1:0-3442 GCA_041907525.1 Candidatus Woesebacteria bacterium | reverse complement strand
ATGCCCTTCGTCACCGAATTCGTGAACTCCCCGAGAGGTGTACCTATGGCTATGGTGGTCTGCCCAAGCCTGAGTCCGTCTGAGTCACCCATGGTGAGAGCTTTGAGCTTCGTGGTTGGCGTAACTTTCAATATCGCGAGATCATTGAGCGGATCACGGTATATCTGATCGACTTTCACAGTATCGCCATTATTGAATCGTATCTTGTATGTCGCGTCTTGTTGAGAGACGACGTGTTTATTCGTGATGATCAGACCCTCCTCCGATACGATAAATCCAGAGCCGATATTTTGCTCGACCTCTCTGCTTTTCCCTGGTATACGTCTGAAGCCGAAGGGATTCGTGGGGTCGAATTCGATGGTACCACGTTCCCTGGTCGTGAAGTTGATGCCGACTGTCACGACAGACGGCAGTGCAGCATCTATGGTAGCGATAAAACGTTCTTCTTCAGAACCTGGAGGTGCGGTAAACTGTTTCTGAGACTTTTGATCTTTTTGTGCGGTAGGAGTAGGTTTGCGTTCGAAAAGTGTAGTGAGATTTGGGAACGCGAACCCCTTCGATGGTGACGAAACTAGTTGGTTGGTGACTGCCAAGCCTATGATAAGCAAGGCGAGTATGATGAGTGGCTTTTTCATAGCTATCTATAGTAAAAAGCGTACCTGAATTATACCTGAAATCCAAGAGCTATTTGCCCAGCAGCTCAACAGCTTTCGCATATTGTTTATCATTCTGCTCTGCTGCGACCGTGTTATTCTGGTCAAGGTCAGGATTCTGGACGACGATATTAGGCTCGATGCCCTTCCCATTGATCCACTCCCCGCTCGGAAGAATCCACTTCGCTACTGTCACATGCATACCCGACCCGTCGCTTAGGTCGAAGGTACCTTGCACAGAGCCTTTCCCGAATGATTTCTCACCCACCAGCTGTGCTCGCTTATGGTCTCGCAGAGCCCCCGCCATAATCTCTGAGGCTGAGGCAGAGCCTTTATCGATGAGCACGACCACAGGGATATCACTGAGCCTCGGGAGCCTGGTAACGGTGTATTCGATCGTGTCCTCGATCCCCACTTGTTTCACTACAAGCTTACCCATCGGGAGGAAGTCGCTGGTCATATATACGCACGCATCGAGGAGCCCGCCAGGATTACCACGCATATCGAGGATCATTCCTTTTATCTCACCACGTTTATATTTCTCTGCGATCTCGGGCACTATCCTATCCCATTCTTCCTTCACTGTGGTTCCAAACTGAGAGAGTTTGAGATGGGCAATGTTGTTCTTATAGACTACTTCGATAGATTCCACCACGATCTCTGCTCGCTGGATCGTGAGCATCAGCTCTTTCGAGTTACGCTCGATCGTGAGTTTGACGTTTGTGCCCGCTTGACCACGGATCTTGCTCACCACTTCGGCCAGAGACTTCTCCTTGGTCGATGTCCCGTCTACTGCGATGATGACATCCCCCGCCTTCACACCCGCTCGTATCGCAGGTGAATTACGAATAGGTGCGATGACAGTGATCCGTCCATCTTTCGTACCCAGCTGGGCACCGATACCTTCGAATTTCCCTCCCAAAGAATCTTTTGACTGTTTATTCTCAGTCGGAGTCAGGAAAAATGTGTAGGGATCTTCTGCCGATGCGATCAGGCCTTTTACGGCACTATAGAACATCTTTTTCGTATCGAGACGTGCACGGTCCACGAAGCGTTTCTCGAAAATGTCCCATGCTTCCCAGAAGATCCCGAAGTCCACATTACGGTCATTGGTGTCCAGAGCTGTTTTCTGTTCACTGCTGGGTGTGCTACTGCCAGTACTCTGAGGAGCTGAGGTCTCGATCACTTTCCCGATCCCTCGTTCACGGATCTGGTCAAGAGTGCGATATTCTCCAGCCCGATATCCTGCGATCAAAAGGAAGGCACACAGAGCCCCATACATGATGTAGGAGAGGATGTTTTGACGCTTTGTGTTGTTCATAAATCCTATATTGTTATTTACAGATACTTATTCTAAGTTCGTCATCCTGATCGGCCGAATTGATAGAGAGGAATTCCTTCTTTGTAAAGTGTTCACAAGGTTTATCAAGTTTGTAAGGTTATAAGGGGTATTCCGAAAGGGATCCCTCTCCGCCGATTCGGCAGATTCTGTCGGGATGACAAATGTTTATGTATTTCGCTAATAGTCCACTGATTGCATCCCCTACTTATAAAAAGTCATACTTTTTTCGGCTGCATTAGCGTACACGGCATGGGGAGCAAAGTCAATGATCGACTGCATTTCTTTCGGATCTTGCAGCACGAGCACGTGAGGTGGCGCAGGATTTGGAGACGAGGGGATTACTATTGATAAGACCCCCAGCGCTTCGAATTTCGAGAGGACATAATCAGATACTTCAGAACACACAATGATAGCGTCCTTCACCTGAGGCAGCGTGAGCTGCATCGCATGTGTTTTGTCCGTGATCACCACTTTCCCACCCATACGGCGATCGAGAGCAGTCGCGAGTTCGACTGACAGAAGTTTGGAGGTCTTACAGATGATGCTCCCCTTCTCCACCCCGCTCACAGTACCCTCAACCATCGCCCGTACTATGGTGCTTTGTTCTTCTGCTGATGTATGCTCTATGATGATCTCTCCAGAGTGATGGTTCACTCCCGTCAGTATCCCATCAGCATCTGCAATATACTTTTTCGTAGCGAAGACAGCGTCTTTCGTGGCGAGGACATCTCCCTTGTATACTTTATCTCCGATGTTTTTCTTCAGATGTTTGAAAATCCTGCTCGGTTTGAACCTGAGCGATTGAGCGAGAGGTATTGTCTGGGAAACGGTAGGTTTTTGGGATAGACGAGCGATCTCTGTATCGAATGTGACTGTATCGCCGGCATGCACGACAGACGTAGCATCTGGGGGAAGGACAATAGTAATATTTGTCATAACAGGAAGATTATAAAGGTTCACTCAGTAATAATGCAAGAGAGGAGTTCTATCGACTGCTTCGCCCTTCCGTAGCCTTGCGCGAAGGAGGGACGACTGAATTAGGGCTTCTGGTAGGAAGTATACGGAATAAGAGCGAGGAATCGAGCATACTTGACCGCTTTCGAAAGTTTGCGTTGATTTTTCGCATTGACTCCCGAGCGCTCACGTGTCTGTATCCGCATACGAGTTGTGAGAAACTTCTGCAATGTCTCAGGGTCTTTATAGTCTGGTGCGGTGCCGAGTTTATCGAAATAATCTTTAGTCATAAATATACAAATCTCAAATAACAAAATTCAAATGACAAATAAAACTCAAATTCCCAAATCCAAAGTTTCGTTTTCATTGTGCTCCCGACTGCCTCGCAATTACGACCTATTAGCCATTCGCTATTTGCCTTTCGCCATTTCCGCCATAGGCGGACAAGCGCCATTCGCCAATGTGTTTCTCAAAATGGTATATCATCGGGATT
>JAYRHC010000038.1:0-5556 GCA_041907525.1 Candidatus Woesebacteria bacterium | reverse complement strand
GTGAGGAATTTTAACAATACATTCTTCTTACCCTGTTTATTTGATTCCGAGATCACATAGTCAATGTCTTCGATAGATGGATAATGTTGTGAAAGCGTGCGAATCATTTCCCCGACTTTTACTGAATCGTTCAGATACATCGAAATATCAAATTTCTGAAAGTTTGGAATTCCCGTATACAATTGTTTGTCAGGACTGGTTCTACTCGTATCAGGTCCCCAGTGCTTTTCAATTTCTACCGTGCAGAATGCAGTTGTTTCGTCGACTAGTTGAATAGAATATACGCTATCTGTGAAAACAAACCCAAACGATTTGCAGAGCGTCTCAACAACCCCTTTTGCATTAAGATAGAGTACTTCTCTGTGAGTGGAGGAATCATACATGATGAAACCGAGTTGCCTTGATTCGAAATATGGATTCTTTTTGTCTCCCGTTTCACCATATACCTTACCCAATTCGAAAAGTTTCATGGTTTCTTTCCCGAATTTCTTTTGGTGACTCAGAGCATGAGTTAATCCTTCTGCGAGATTTGTTCGCAGTGCATTCTTATTTGCATTTAATGCATTCTGCAAAACAATTTGTTTGCTTTTTACTAGCTTGTCACCCTGAGCTTGTCGAATGGGTGACGTGTCGTGCTTCGACAGGCTCAGCATGACACTACTGGAGACTGTCGACTGGAATTTCGTCAGTGGTTCCGTAATCTGCTCATCAAATCCGAGCTGCAACATCACATCTCGGATCTTTTCCTCAAGCTTAAACCAATACGACGTGATGTTTTTCGGTGAAGGGAATGGAGGGAGACTAGCGGGGATATGTTCATATCCATAGAGTCTTAAGATTTCTTCAACTAAGTCTGCTTCTTGTTCGATATCGGTACGCCAATACGGTACCGAAACTCTAAATTCTTCAGCCAGAGGCTGATCCGCCTTTGGCGGAAAATCCGAAACTCTAACTATGGTGAAACCGAGGGAAGCAAGATAATTTTCAGCATCTTTTGCAGAAATGTTTACTCCTCCGAGGCGCTCTACTTCGGAAAGTCGTAAGTCTAGAGTAGATTCTTTGACATGATCGGGGTAGCTATCTGCATGAGCGACAATTTCCCCTCCACAGATTTCAACGATAAGACTCGCAGCCCTTTGAAGCGCTATTTCAGCAAGATGAGGGTGTAAAAACTTCTCATGTCGAGTCGACGCCTCAGTACGCACAGAGTGGCGGATGCTACTTCTGCGAATTGAAGCTTGATTGTATGTAGCGGCCTCGAGCACTATTTCTGTAGTGTCTGGTTGTACCCCGCTTTCTGCTCCGCCGATCATGCCCGCGAGTGATAGAGCCTTCGACTTGCTTGAGATAACAAGATCGTCTGTAGTCAGGGTAAGTACCTTACCTCCCAGTATGGTAAGCTTCTCCCCCTCTTTTGCTCTGCGGATAACGATCGTACCGTCTTCAACATGCCGAATATCAAATGCGTGAAGCGGTTCCCCAAGCTCTATAGTCACATAGTTCGTTATATCTACGAGTGGAGATATTGTCTTTATGCCATAAGCCTGTAGTCTATCCTTGATCCATGACGGACTGTCGACTGTCGACTGACTTCTGTCGACTCTAATTCTGTGAGCGTTGAACCGTTTACACAACTCATGTGCGGTATTTTGAATAGAAAGGGTGTCATCCTGAACTTGTGCCGACTTTGTCGAGCATTCACGATGCAATCGGAATTTCAGGATCTTTTGTTCTGATTGATGCTGATCCACCGATTCGGCGGACAGCATGACACTAGAAGTACTTGGAACTTTGAGTCCCCTATTTGTTACCGCCGCGACCTCTCGGGCAATTCCGAGAATTGAAAGACAATCTGGTCTGTTTTGACGTACTTCTAGGTCAATCACGGTATCATCCCCGATCTTCTCAGGTTTTTTATCCTGCATATGACCTATTGCCGTGAGCTTTTGTGTCAACTCCTCTACGTCGGAAGGAAGCTCTACGTATTCTTTCAGCCAGTTTAAGGGGATTTTCATATGAAACGAATGTCATTATAACTTATCACCACCCGATCTTTCGCATAAAAAACAACCTCAGATTGTCATTGCGAGGAGTCCGCCGATCCGCCGAGTCGGCGGAGGCGGACGACGTGGAAATCCCATTTTCTCATGAGATTGCTTCGTCACTTCGTTTCTCGCAATGACATGCAAACAATGTCACTGCGTGTCATTAACTTATTCATTTTCTCTCCATTCTACAACTCTAAGATTCGAGTCAAACAGGAATTCGCGTTTTATATCCTTTCCTCCCAACATCTCTTGAAGCCAATATTGATCGTCATCCCACATCCTCTCAATGGGGAGTTTGTTGAGAGAGACCCACTCAGGTTTTATCTCTCTTGTCTCCTGAGGTTCCCCTACCCAGTCGTGCACGATATAGATATGCACTTTTTGATTCCAGGATTCATCTGTCACGTGAGGAAAGTAGAAGTCCAGATAGCCCATAGGTATGAACTTCGACACCTTCACGTTAATCTCTTCTTCAATTTCACGAACGGCACTTCCCTCGAGCGTCTCCCCCTTCTCAACTTTACCCCCGATACCCACCAGTTAGCCCTTCCCGAATCCAGTTTTTTTATAACCTAAGAGAAGATGCCCACCTTTTATGAAGTGAGAAAGTGTACGAGGGCGGAGAGGTTTTTGAAGCGACGATTTGTATTGCAAAAAGTTTATCATAAAGATTGTGAACTCACCAAAACGTTACAGAAAAGTTACCTGCTGAAATAATAGTTTTATATTCAACTATCAAATCACAGGAAGTCTTTCTTAAGTCTCTATAAGAATCGACTCGGTCAAAAGAATACCTATCCTTCGTTTTAGGGTCATAATATGAATGGTTATAACTCCCATACTGTCTTGTAAAATCTTCCAGCTGGCCAAAACTTCCATATGACTTGTTAAGAGGATTACTAGTGTAGAAAGTGGTATCGTCAATCTTGTTTATCGCCAAAATTTCATCATGTATTTTCATACATGCGTTATAGCCCTGCGTATTGGTGTTGAGCGGGAAAACTAACAACGAATAGATTAGAAGATATGTATTTACAACAAAGAATGAGGTAACAAAAGCTAGGATAAAAGACGTTAAAAAACGCTTATGAAATTTGTCTAAGCATAGTATTAGAATCACAAAAAATGTACTAAATCCGAACATCGCACATGACAATATCATTATAGGAACTTCAGTTTGATGTATAGAGCTCCTCAATACTCGAGTTGGTACGCCGATAGCATACAAAATGGGATCAGAGATACTCATGAAGAGTAGAACACAAATTATCAATAGTATCGATATCGATATTTGCTTAAGTAGGTGAAGGATAAATTTCATACAGAACGTATATCACAATGAAATGTATTAAGTTTTCCACACTAACTCTCCATTATAAAGACTGCGGATGTCGGTGATTCCATAGCGCATCATGACAAGCCGATCAAGACCAAAGCCGAAGGCGAATCCACTCCACTCGGCTGGGTCTACGCCACAGGCTTTGAGTAAATTCGGATGAGTCATTCCCGCTCCTACCACTTCCATCCACCCGCGATACTTACATACAGCACAGCCTTTGCCATTACACAGTTGGCACTGAATATCCATACCCACTCCTGGCTCGACTTGCGGGTAATATTTACACCTGAAACGAGTCTTTGTATCTTCGCCGTAGAGAAATTTCGCGAATTGCTCCATGGTTGCCTTCAGGTGTCCCATATGGATGCCCTTATCCACGACGAGCCCTTCAAGTTGATAGAAAATGGCGTTATTGGATGCATTCGAACTTTCGTTCCGATATGTTTTGCCTGGCGTGATGATGCGAATAGGAAGCTCTTCTCTCGTGAGACATCGTGTCTCTACTGATGAAGTATGTGTCCGAAGAAGATACTCAGGTTCACTGATATAGAGCGTATCCTGAAGATCCCGCGCAGGGTGATCCTGCGGTAGATTGAGCTTATTGAAATTGTATTCGTCCGTCTCGATCTCTGGACCTTCGTACACACTATAGCCGAGATAGGTGAAGTATTCATAAATATCACGAATCACGAGAGATGTAGGGTGAAGATGGCCGAGAGACGGTTTGGTACCAGGGGGAGAGGTGTCGAAATCAGTTAATAGCGAATCGCGAATGGCGAATAGCTCTGATTTTTTTGTTGTGACAAGCTGTTCTAATTCTGATTTGATTTTGTTTAGCTCGATGCCGAATTCTTTACGCTTATCGGGAGTGAGTGATTTCACAGACTTAGCAAGTTTGTTCACCTCGCCACTGCGGCCTAGATATTTGATTTCCACCTGTTCTAGTTCCTGAGGAGTAGAGGCAGATTGTATTTCTTTTGTGATAGAGGCAAGGTCGAGCATGCCAGTTATTATACAACACCTTATCCCTTCACTTGTTTCACAATTTCTGTGAAGGCTTGGGGGTGCTCGACCACCATCTGTGCGAGGACTTTCCGATCGAGCTCAACCTTTTTGTCTTTGAGTGCTTTTATAAAAAGACTATAGCTCATCCCCTGCTCACGCACCGCAGCGTTCAGGCGGGTGATCCAAAGGGATCTGAAATCTCGTTTGCGAAGTTTACGACCGTGGAATGCATACTGACCAGCATGTAAGACTGCCTCCGTGGCTTTCTTGATCTGCTTATGCCGAGTCATACGATAACCCTTCGCAAGCTGCAAGACTTTCTTATGATTTTTTCTTGTTTGGATGCCACCTTTTACGCGAACCATATGCTCTAAACTCTTCAGCCAGAGGCTGATCCGCCTTTGGCGGAAAATACTAATAATCCAATCATTCGATGCCTAAGAGCTGTCTGATCTTTTTGGCATGAACTCCCGTAACTTCTTTCATTTGCTTGAGTCTACGGACCTGATTCTTACTCTTTGCCTTGCGAAGATGGCGTATGGTATGGCTCCGATGCAGAAGCTTGCCAGTTCCTGTGACCTTGAATCGTTTCGCGGCGCCTTTGTGGGTACGGTGTTTGTTTTTCATAAGTTCGTAAGGTAGACATTATACCATTGACAGACAATAAAGTAACTGTAAATAACAAACTTGTAGCGAAACAATAATATTGGCTTTGACTTCCTGAACTTGCTTGCCCCCGCCTGCCTCGCATATGCGCGAGCATTTCGGGCACGGCGCCTCTGGAGGGGTTCAGGATCCATACAGTATTTGCCTTGAAAAAGGGATCTCCTCGCCTGCTAACGCTTGAGCGTAGCGATTGCGAGCAAGGTCCGCCCCCCACCACTCGTGATGGGGGAGTCGAGATGACACCAGTTTACATATTTCGCCACAAGTCTAGCAAAAGTTAACAAAACGGTAATCAGTGGTTTAGCATCCACCTATATACCTTACTTTTTTCGGGCGACTACGGCACGGACGACACGAGCCTCAAGACGAGGCTCTTTGGAGACGTTCACATCCCCGAGTGCAAGGATAAACTTCCGCATATGATCGACCGCCATAGGTATTCGTCCCATTTCACGACCGACAAGCTTCATATTGATCCGCACCTGGTTCCCTTCGCTG
>JAYRHC010000037.1:0-8496 GCA_041907525.1 Candidatus Woesebacteria bacterium | reverse complement strand
ATAATAAAATAGGTAATAGCGAACCGAGAAGCACTTCAGATGGAATTCCGAACTCTGTCTGATGCTACAGTATATAATAGTTTATCATCCGGAATGTGAGTATAGATGTGGAGAGCTCTGGTCTCTGGAGAAAGCTCCTCGGCGCAATCGTTAGTTTTGTAGGGGTGGTCTTGGTGAAATAGCAGCCGTGATTTTCACTCACTTGGTATACTTACACCGATACGTAACCTTCCTGAAAGAATAATTATTACTCGCGATAATATTTCGGAAATGCATGGTGAAACATATTTCTCATAAAACCCTTAAGGGAGTGGGGCTTCTACTCCTCTCAGCATTCCTCTTCAGCCTTATGCCTGTGATGATCCGAATCTTAGGAGGAGGTGGTATACCCCCTATTTCTCAAGTGTTTCTCCGCTACGTCGTTGCCTGTATGGCAGCCTGCATCTATTTCTTTTTCGTGAAACGATCTTCATTTGCGGTACAAAGGAAATACATAGGGGTCCTGCTTATAGCTACAGTGTTTGGGTATGCACTCACGAACGTGTTTTTTACGTATGGAATATTGTTGACCCAAGTCAGTAATGCCTTGTTTCTTTTCTATAGCTATGCAGTGATCACACCTATATTAGGTTATGTATTCCTGAAGGAAAAAACAAATACTTCGAACATCATTGCTTTGCTGATAAGCATTATCGGGCTTGTGCTCCTGTATCAACCGAATTCATTCGTGACATGGAGAATAGGCGGGCTCTTTGCACTACTTTCGGCGCTGGGACAGTCTGCATATATTATCGCTCGAAAGAAGCTGCCTGAATATTCTGCTGGATTTATGCTCTTGGCGAATACATTCGTGGGGGTGGTGGTCGTGGGGATCATGAGTCTGGTTTTCGAAAACCAATTCTATTTTCAAAATCAACTATCGCAAATATCATTGCATACGTGGACAGTTACGATGCTTTTTGGAATAGATAATTTCTTTGCATGGCTTGCTATGACGAAAGGTTTCGAATATTTTCAAGCTACCATGGGTAGCTTGATTCTGCTCACCGAAATCATGTTTGGTATGATATTCGCACTCATCCTTTTCGCCGAGATCCCTACCATCCTAACCTTAATGGGGGGTGTCCTGATCCTCACTGCCTCTACCCTTGTCATCGTTAAGAGCACATAATAGCCTATGCACTATCACCCTATCACCCAACAGATCGTTGATCTTCTCAAAACTTAGCGAGTGTGGTATGAGACGTTCGAACACGAAGCAGTAACCACGAGTGAGGAGGCTGCGAGAGTCCGACCAGAATATACCTTGAACCAAGGAGCCAAAGCGATAGTAATAAAAGTTGAGAAAAGGGACAAGGAAGAGAATTTCGCAATGCTGGTCATGCCTGCTGATCATAAACTTAATTCCAAAAAAGTGAAGGTTGCGCTTAATCTTCGCAGTTTTCGATTCGCTACCGAAGAAGAAATCTCAGAGATTACGCAGGGTATACAGCGTGGTGGCGTCCCTCCTTTCGGGAATCTTTTTTTCAAACCCATTGCAGTTTATGTCGATCCGAAAACATTTGGGCATGAGAAGATAATATTCAACGCAGGTGATCGCTGTTACTCCGTCGCGATGAAATCAGAAGATTATAAAAGGTTGGTCTGTCCTTCGGTCGTGGATATCGTAGATTCGTAACCCTCGTCTGTTATCCAGGGTCCCGTAGTATATGCATGCACTGCAAGCTCATCACACCGTTCATTTTCTGGATGTCCCTCATGACCCTTCACCCACTCGAACGCAACTTGATTCTTCTCTAACAGAGGCCGTAGCGCTTCCCATAGATCTCTATTGGCGACAAGCTTTTTCTGTGATGTGCGCCAATGTTTTCGGATCCATGACTGCAGCCAGCCCTTGTTGATCGCATTGGCGACATATTGTGAATCTGTGACGACGACAGCTTGTGAATCAGCACGGAGAGTCTGGAGTGACTCGATGACTGCCCGAAGCTCCATTCTATTATTTGTGGTGTGTGCATACGCACGAAAGAGCTCCTTCCGTTTCCCGTCGGGACTCACGACGATCGCGGCCCAAGCGCCCTTCCCAGGATTACCAGAACATGCTCCATCGGTATATATTTTATATTTTTTTTCATGTATAGTCTTCATAGCTTGTACTATAACACACCCTTATGACTACGCTTACGAAAATAGGATACGATCAGTTCCATACGGAACATACGAAACTCACAAAAGACCGTGTACACGCACTCCAGGATATGGTGCGTATGCGAGAGCTCGGTGATCTCAGTGAAAATGCAGGATATCGGGCGGCGAAAGGAAAACTTCGACGCATTGATAACAGGATTCGCTTTTTAGAAAAATTGTTACGTACTGCACGCGTCGCCAGTCCTCTACCGGGTGATCTGAAACATATTGTCATCGGTGCACAAGTAACATTACACGATAGCAAGAAAACTTTCCAATATTCTGTCGTAGACAGTGTCGAATCCGACATTGTGCACGGTAAGATCTCAATCCGAAGTCCCTTGGGAAAGGCGCTGATGGGGAAGAAGGTGGGAGACCTCGTGAAAGTACATACCCCGCAGGGAATTCGCAGTGTTACGATAGACGCGCTCTGGTACTAATTTTCGTAATGTTTCAATATATGATTTCCCTGTCTTTTCGGTAGACAAGAGAATTTCCTGATTGCCTGAATGCCTGACCACCTGACGACTGACGACTGTCGACTAATTGGAATGTTGATCTTGCTCTGGTTTTGATATACTTTGTCAAGGAGCTGTCTTATGCCAATAAATAATCCTGAGGATTCTCTGCCACCGATAGAGTCGACTCCTGATCTGGGTGCGGCCGCTCCCTCTGTTCCTTCGAGCGTGGGTGGTGTCGCTGGGGGTTCGCCTGCTGACCCTGCTCCCTCTATCGAGTTTCTTCCGTATGTCGATGAGGCAGAGGAAAAAAGGAAGTTTTGGCAAGCGGTGTTTATCACGATTGCGGTTTTTTTCGTGGTCAGCGTACTGATCATAGGGTTTATCATATCCCAACGCCTCAGTGCACCAGCGGAGTCGAAGATTAGTGTGAAATATGTGGATTCTTCGCCTGCTGGGAACGTCACACTTCCAACTCGTCAGCCTACCCGTACCCCGACTCCCACTCCATTCATTTCGTTGAGGCCTACAGTCCCACCGCTCACGCGGATCCCGACCTCAAGACCAAGCCCTCCCAGACAAGTCACCTATGTTGTCCAAAATACGGGCACTCCCCGTGTGACGGTTCCAGTCACTTCACTGACCCCGACTCCTACTTATAATCCATCAATCACGTTATTACCCACTATGACATCGGCCCCTGTGCCCACAGCGACACTTACCCCGACAGTGAGCAATACACCTACAGCGATACCCACGCCGACTGCATATCTGTATGTCGATGATACCTACAATTATTCGGTCGTTTCTCCAGGCAATACTACGACCAAAAGATTTAATCTTTATAACATCGGAGGGAGCTCATTAAGCATATCGAATGTGGTTATCATAGACGCAGACAATAGTGCCTTTAGCATTATCGATGATCCCGCTTGTTTCACGGGTATTGATATGCCAGTAACCATAGCACAGGGCACATATAAATGTGTAATGGTCAAGGCAGCTCCCACATACTCCACTGATAACACGGGTACATTGCAGATCGTGTGGAATGGGGTGTATTACAAACTCATATCGCTCATCGTCACTGTCCCGACTGCTACCCCGATACCCACGCCGTAGCTAACTAAAACCGAAATTCTAAACTCTAAACTCGAAGTCCTGGATTGGTTGGTCTGAAGACACCTATTTTGCGCAGATGACGGGGTTCTCCCGAGGGGTACGTCACAAGCAAAATACGGTGTCGAAGGTAAATAGTGCCGATCCTTTGATTTTACTTCTTCTCTACATTGAAGAGGACGTTGCGGATAGAGATATAGCCTGGTGCACGAAGATTGAATATTTGTTTAAATTCACCACCTGATATTGAGATAGTGCCCTTATTCGTCTCGATATTCACTTGTCCTGTGGTTCCGTTCGACGTATAGCTCACGGATGCCCCTAAGATCGAAGAGAATCTGCCTCCATAATTATCTGCGATTTGTGCAAGATCACTCATGCTATACGGGTTGCCACCTGACCCACCGATATTGCAGTTGTTAATGGTCACGGGTACTATCCGTCCTACTTCATCTGAGCTTCCCTTCGATCGCACAAGCCAGGCATTGAGAATATCGGCGAACTCTTCTTGGGTAAGCCAAGGGCTCGATCGTCCACAGCTGTCTGAGCTGTTGGAATAGTTTACCCGATACCATGCTTTATAAAACCAAGGGGACTTCGCTTTGCGCTCCCACGCATTTTCTATAAAGTTGTTCGCTTGACCGTCGGTCGTGTCCCATCCTCCAGATGTCGTATATCCGCCAGTCGTGGATGAGTACTGGGCAGATGGCCCACCTTCAAGCACCCATCCTCGTGTTTCATTCACCGCTTCTTCCCATGCGCCTCCCTTATTCTGATCCTTATACACCTGACAGGACTCAGTGGGGCATATCGATCCACCATGACGTATGGCATAGGTCCTTGCTGCTACTGCCTGTGCTTTGAGCGCCTCCTTGGGGAAGGAATTTGGCATTTCATAAATACGTTTCATGTACTCATCTTCGAAGTTCCTCGTCCCATACCCCTCGACGTCTATGGTCGCAGGAATAGTGTAATTTTTATTCAAGGTGGCTCCTGGATAATAAAATGCCAGCAGTTGTTCAGCCGACTGACCAGCATCAGCTCTTCCCTTCGCTCCGTATTGACTCATCCCGTTACGGTGCGTGTATGCGCCTATCGAGAAAACTGCGAATGCGGGAGAGAATCCTGGTGTATAGTCTCGTGATGCATTCAAATCATCGTATTCCAGATCATCACCACCCACACTGGCTGATACCTGGGCAGATCGTGCAGCGATGATCGACTGTTGACGTGCAGATAGTTCCGCAATTTTTTTACTGAGATTTTGCTGGTATGCCTTTGCAGAAGCTACCTCGCCTGCAAGGAAGCTGCTTTGTCTTGCAAGCTCCTCCTTGATCCCTTGCAGCTGTTCTTTGTGTCGCTTGAGGAGAGCTTGAGCGGTCTCGAGATCTTTAATCTGAAGAGCTACTCGAACAATATGTTTCTGATCTTTCTCGACGGTTAGCTGTTGGTAGACTGCGGCGTCAATCACATTGTTCAAGCGTGAAGAAAGTAGTGTCTGGATAAGAGTCAGCTTCCTGGTCATGAGGTTTTTATAATGTGCAGCGATTTTTGACGTGAGCACTTTCTCTGTCTGGGCGAAATTTGCGTCTCCTTCTTCAATCTCTCTGGATTTTTGAGCAAGGTCCTCTTCGAGTGCCCCCACCCGAGAACGGATATCAGCGATCTTCGCATTGAGGCTACGCATCTGTTGTTCATTTGTGTTTGTGGCTGATACAGACATGTCGAGCAGGTGCTTCGTATCTTCGAGCTCCTTGGTGATCTGATCATAATCATCCGCCCGGACCATACGGGAAAGAGCGGTCATACACACTACACACAAAAACAACACCACGAAGGCTTTCCGCATATGAAAGATTGTAGCAGATGGTGAACTTGTTATTGAGTTTGATACAGAAACATATTATAGTGTGGTATGCGGAGATATTTCTTCATTGTTCTCTTTTTGCTCATTGTATTCGTGGCATTGCCGTCGCAGAGTTTGGCGGTGAGGTACACCCAGTGTGACGCGTGTGGGCTGTGTAAGGACACCACGAAAACAATCAATGATGCAAATAACAAGACTGTATATGTCCAGCCCGCATCGTGGACATCTTGTTACCAATGTCAGTACCCTGCACTCAACCCTACGCTAGCTCCTGTGAACCCCGCACCCACACTCACCCCTATCCCGTGTCCTCGGGATGAGAATGGAAAAGAGCTGAAGTTTGTGAATATCCAACTTACTCCGACAGATGTACGTTGTGAGACGCTCGTCTTGAACCCGACCCCCAATGCCAATGCCCCTCTCAACACTCCCCAATCTGGTCGGGTATTTACCGATCTTGGGTGTATATCAGTAAATACAGAAGGACACACCTTCACCGACCCGAATGCGTCTGTTGATGTCATACAGATCCTTCTCAGATTCATTACGAGTATCACGGGCGGAGTAGGGGTAATCCTTATCATGGTCGCGGGGGTGCGGCTTATCATAAGCAGAGGTGATCCTGAGAAGATCCGTGAAGCCAAGAAGACGTTGACGAATGTAATATTGGGCGTGTTGTTCGCTCTTTTCGCGCTCTTTATCTTCCAATTCTTCGCAGTGCAGGTGCTTCGGATACCGGGGTTTAACTGATACTATAACCCCTTCACCCCCTCCACGAGTGGAGGGGGACGGAAGGGGTTGTTTTCACCGTACCAGCACGATGGGCTGGATCTCAGAGTAAGGAGCAGAGACGATCACGCGTCCTGAGGGATTCACGGTGAGCATATACCCACTGTCGTAGTTTTCACAGTCTGAGACTTCTGTGTCCAGAAATGGATCAGACGGGAGATTGGCGGAATACTGGGGAGTAAGGAGATCGCACAGGTTAATATTGGGTGTTTGCACGGGCTTCGGGGCGAGATCCCACTTACCCTTGTACATCCCTGCAGCGACATAGCGGGATATATTATCCTTGGGTATTACCTCTGAAGTTTTGTGGTCTATAAGATATTGGGATACTCCATTCAGAAGAACTGAGACGTCTGCCATGCGTTTCGCCTCACGAGCACTGCGAAATTGTTTCTCAGGATTGAGCGCGATGAGGGTGATGCTCATAAGTATCGCGACTATCCCGATCGTTACCATAAGCTCGACAAGGGTGAAGCCTTGATTGTTGTTCATAGGTATCAGTATAACGAATACGCAACGAAAGTGATGAATACAGTGCGTAGTGTCATGGTTCGACGAGCTCACCATGACACACTTGATCTGTAAACTAGATCTTGAAACAGGCTCCGCTCGTAGAGCTACGATCGGAGAGTCCCGGATGACACATTAAGTCTTGATTCATCTCGACACTGAGATAGCGGGTGGTGTCCCGCCGTCTGGTGCTTCAGCATCAGGAGCCGAGATGGTAATCCGCCCCTCAGTTGTCTGCAAAATGTTATATCCTGTGTCAAATGTCGCATTACATGATGTAAACACTCCTGTCGTCGGGTCTGTCGGGAGTGCTGCGATATAGGTAGGGACAATCGCGTTGCAAAGGTCTGGCATATTTGAAGTCGTACTTGCAAACGCGACTGCGCCTGTCGGTACCTCTACCGGTAAGGTGCCTCTCTTGTCTACCTTTAATTGTGTTATGGCATTCAGAAGATTTGCAATGTCAGCAGAACGTTTCGCATTGTTTGCCTGGGCGAATTGTCGTGCGGGGTTAATGGCAACGAGGGTGATCGAAAGTAAGATCCCTACGATACCGATAACCACTAAAAGCTCAACAAGCGTAAAACCCCTAGAACGTGTTTGCATACAAGTATTATGAATTAGGTAATAGTACTAACGATACCAGATGTTGATGGAAATTAGTATAACAAAATACCCGCACATGTGTGCGGGTATTTCCTAACGAATCAAGATTGCTTATCGAGATACTGAGATCACCGGTGGTGTGCCACCATCGGGTGCCTCCGCATCTGGTGCTGAGACACTTACTCTCAGGCCATTTTCGTCAATTCCTACGGTATAGCCCAGGTTAAAGCTGTCGCAACCACCATATGTTGCTCCTTCTGCCGTTGGATCTGTTGGTAGGGCGGCAATATATGTCGGGACCATTAAGTCACAAAGAGCCTGTAAGTTACTATTCGTACTAGCAAAAACTGCAGGGGTCCCAGTGGGTATAGCGGCTCCCGTTGGAAGTACGCCCTTACCATCTACTTTCAACTGAGTAATCGCATTGAGAATCGCGTTTACATCTGCAGTTCGTTTTGCATTGTTCGCTTGTTTAAATTGTCGTGCGGGGTTAATGGCGACGAGGGTGATCGCGAGTAATATACCTACGATACCGATAACTACTAAAAGCTCAACGAGCGTAAAACCCCTAGAACGTGTTTGCATATAGAAAAAGGTTTAAAAAATAATAATTCAAATAAACCGGTCAAGATACAATGTAATGGATTATTCTCTACGTGTCAAGGACTAGGTGAGGGTGAGGTGGCACCCGGAGCCACAGGAGAATATATTCCAAGCTCGATCACGATATCAAATCCGTCTATGGTCGCTTGTTTCGTGGTTGCTTGGATACCCACGTCCCTGACCATATCTGATATTTTAGCAGTCGCGCTCACGTCGAGGGATGGAGCGATGAGAATCCTGTTCTCCTGGATGTCTCGGGTGCTTGTTTGGTTATTGATCTGATAGAGACCTGTTTGTCGAATTTTGTCATAGACATCGTCGAACAATTTCTGGGCACTCGACGTGTAAATGATTTGT
>JAYRHC010000036.1:0-11969 GCA_041907525.1 Candidatus Woesebacteria bacterium | reverse complement strand
ACGCAGCACCTTCGTGATCGTGACCAGTCTATCGACCGTTTCTTTCTCGAATTGGATCTCGTCTACCCCTTTCTCGGTGCGGAGGTATTCTGCGGTCTCGGCGAGAAATTCTGGCCGTTTCGCCTGGATATTGAGGGATGCAGGGAAATTCTCAGCGCTTGTCATCTCCAGGAGCAGCGGATTATCTTTATTTTGTGCTTTATAGAATTCGAAAGCCTTCTGTTTGTCGACATAATCGATAGTGCCAATCTTCGCGGATTTCATCAGATTTTCTCGGATGCGCAATATATCGGCTTCCGCAGTATTCGGCTTGAAATAGACAATCACGGGGATCTGCACCTCGACTCTATTGAAAATCGACAAGAGAAACCCGGCGGCAGTCAGAGAGACTAAGAGAAGAAAAGCGCCGAAAAACTGGAGCAAGAACACACTCATTGATTGAAATGGAGTCCTCCGAATATTGTTCAGTACATCTCTCATAGTATATGTTAAGACTGGGCGCGGCCAAGATCTTCGACTACTCGCCCTTGGTCAAGTTTGATAATACGTTTCTTCAGGCTTGCTACGACATCTACGTTGTGAGTCGCGATCAGGATCGTACGGTGATCCGCTAGAGTAACGAATAATTTCATGACATCCCACGTAGTCTTCGGATCAAGATTGCCTGTCGGTTCATCCGCAAGGATAATCCGACGATCCCCTGCGAGTGCCCGTGCTATAGCGACGCGTTGCAGCTCACCTGCAGACAGCTGGACTGGGAATTCCAGCGCTTTATTTTCCAACCCGACGCTTTTGAGCGTATTCATGACTTCGATCTTATGGAACTGGGTCGGAACATTCTTGACTTTCAGGGCGATCAATACATTTTCAAAAATATTTTTATAGGGTAGGATCTTAAAATCCTGGAATACGAAACCAATGCTCTGACGCAGCTCTGCGAGCTTACCCCCTTTTAGTTTATTAATATTGTGAGCAGGGTCACCCACCATGACACTACCCTCACTGGGCTTGTGCAATCCCATGATGGTATTGAGGATCGTGCTTTTCCCAGCACCCGAAGGGCCGACCAGGAAAACAAATTCGTTGGTTCCCACCACGAAAGAGACGTCACGAAGGGCTGAATGTCCATTACCGAAAGTGACCGTGACGTGTGAGAAAGAAATCATGATGAGTGCAAAAAATTGTTTTCTTAAGCGAAAAACGATAAGCGATCCTTTGTCATCCCGTAATAGTCAATAATTTTGCTGTCGTCTTGAAAGGGATCCCTCCGCTTCGGTCGGGATGACAGCCTGTTGATAGTAAAACCAAAGAATAATATCAGTTACTGAATTTAAACATCACATTCTGAAGTCGTACTTCAATTGTGTCATGGTGAGCCTGTCGAATCCATGACAATCCTTATTCAATATTAATTTTTCCTTTTATTTCACGATCTCGATGTATCCTACATCCATAAGCCAGCCGGTCTTTTGTCCTGTGTTTGTTTGTCCCCATACTTGGACTTTTTTACCCACGTAGGGCGTCAGATCCACGGTGCTGGAGGTGAGATATGCGGTCTGATCTGCAGCCCCGCGCTCAAGATGATGGCTTCCCTCTCCTTCCATGCCCCCATCGCGAAGAATGCCTGTCGCAGTATCAGAAAAAGTTTTCTTGTCGATTATGCCCGCCTTCTTTCCTGATGCATCTTTCTCTACGGAGCTTGAAGCACCGCTTGTCTTCTGAGACACAGGTCGCAGTTTCGCCAACATGAACCCTGTTGCTGAACCAAGAATAAATACAAACACCAGAATCCCGATCACCACAGGAGAAGCGACGGGAGGATTACTCATGACTGATTTTATAACAGGGTTAGTGGTTGGGGGTGTTTGTGGATCGACCATATACGGATCAGGATAGCAAAACCAGAGGAGTTATGCAACGGGTCTCTTGAGATACGCTTCGATAAAAGGAGTGATTTCTCCGTCAAGCACTGCAGTGGTATCGGAAGTTTCGTGTTGAGTGCGCAGATCCTTCACGAGCTTGTAGGGATGCAGCACATAGGATCTGATTTGCCTTCCCCATCCTGCGATTTTCTCAGTTTTGAATTGATCTTGTGCAGAAGTCACCTGTTCTTGTCTCTGCTGCCACAGCTTTGACTTGAGTATATTGAGCGCTGTGTCGCGATTCTGACGCTGTTCGCGCTGAGTCTGACAGGTGACGATAATACCGGTGGGTTTGTGAGTGAGACGCACTGCGGTCGCGACTTTGTTCACATTCTGCCCACCGTGCCCTCCCGCACGGAAGAATTCCCATTCAATATCGGCTTCCTTGATCTCGATATCCTCACCGCCTTCGATAATGGGAAGCACCTCCACAAGAGCGAACGATGTTTGTCGAAGCTTATCTGCATTAAACGGGGACTGCCGAACGAGCCTGTGTACACCCGCTTCACAATGCATAAGTCCATACGCGTATTCTCCTCGGACATTCATTACTACCGTCTTGAGCCCTGCTTCTTCGCCGTCGACCCAGTCAATAGTCTCAGTCTTCCAGCCTTTCTGTTCGAAAAATCGAGAATACATGCGGTAGAGCATCTGTGCCCAGTCCATAGCTTCAGTACCTCCCTGACCCGAATGAATCCCGAAAATACAATCCCCGACATCATGTGGTCCTGACAAGAACAATTGAATCTCATACGCATCAATGAGCTTGGTTGCTTCTGCCGTCTGGTTCTCTTCAAGCAGGAGCTGCATCATCTCGATATCGTCGATTGTTTTTTTCAGTCTTGAGATATTCTGCATTACTTCTTTCGCCTCAGTTTGGTTCGTCCAAAGATTCGCTTCGTACGTTTTCGCTTCCAGCAGAGCGAGCTGCTTCTTCTTTTCTGGAATATTCACTTTCAGTTGAATGGCATGAAAGCGTTTCTGTATATCGTCCATGGGTGAGATTATAGCAAACCGAAGTTATGGGAGGAGTGCGGCTCAGGGCCCATCTCTCCTGGGGGAGAGTACCCCGCCAACGGCGGGGGGAGAGGGGAGCTTCCCCAAGGAAGCAATGCATTCGACAGATTCAACGACAGCGGGTAATCACTTCACATCTTTCCCGATGATGATCACTACATCGACACTTGAAGTGGCGGCGAGCTCTGTCACCTTCGGGTCGGCGAGAGATCCTTTCACATCAGCAAGAAGCGTATCTTTCAGATATTCCATGCCTTTTTTGATTTGCATTTCAGACTGCACATAGTCGTATTTATCTGCGTTGCCAGTCGTGATACCTTTATAACCCTTCGCCTCGAGAAGCGTCTTCACTCCGCTTGCCTGACCGGCGACTCCGGTACCATTCAGGACCTGTATCGATACAGAATCCCTCTTAACCTCTACGGTAGGTGTAGGAGTCGGAGGAGGGACAGTCGGCTCTGGAGTCGGTGTCTCGGTCGCTGCAGGCGCGAAGGGGAGGGACAATCCTCCTCCACTTCGACTATTCGCGATCAGATAAAATACTCCGAAAGTGACGATGAATATCACAACAAAAAGCAATATCTCTTTTGGGAATCGGACTTTGTTGGGAGTGTCGGTGGTGATCATAGGCGTACTGGGTGAATATGTAATAGGCTTCTGGTAAGTGACTGTTTTTTGTTTACTTCCTATTTTAGCATATGGGAATGCTTTCGCATCCTGCGCAGATACATATCCCCCGAAAACATCGCTATACGAGAGCACGGGGAACAACACTTCGTCTTCGGACTTCCCTTGGATCTGAGTGATATATTCTTTGTAGAAATTCGGTACGATCCTTTTCAGAGGATTGGTCCATACTCCTACATTTTTTGTGAATGTATCCTGGCGTATCCTGTCGGCGTCGCTACCTGAGATCACGATGCGATTAAGCTTCGCGACCTTCGCAGCGCATTCATTCGCCTTCTGGTTCAGGAATGCTTCCAGACTGTCACTACTTACATTCTTTTTGAACCATGGCGCGATGTCAGTGAGGGGGCCGTATGTATCGTACACATACCCCGATACGTCCTTGTCCTCATACGAAACATAGAGAATGTACTCTAGTTTATCCAGACGCAGAGTGCGTTCAAATATCGTGTAATATGCGAGCTGTTCAGGCACCACGTTTACCAACGTGTAGTCGAGAAGCTCGAGAGCCTGTGACACCGTCGCGAGCTCAGCTTTTGGAAGTGCATATACGAAACCGATTTTTTTGTTTTCAAACTCTCTCACGAACATTTCCAGTATATAGTCTTCGGGTTTCACCACATGTTGTTTCAAGAATTGTTCCTGAAGGAATACGTGATATGCGGTCTTGTCGGTATCGAGCGGAATATCAGTGCGCAGGAGCGTATATACACTGCTATCAAGTACGAGTGTGACGTCGGTATCCTTGAACGCCTTTCCATTCACAGAAAGAGTTTCCTTAAGCCCTGATGTCAGATGCTCGACTGATCCAAACTTACCATCGTCTATTAGCTTTTTCTCGAACGATTTCGTACTCCAATACGACTCCATATTGCCGAGCATTCCTCTCTTCGTTTGGAGCCCAAGTATCTTTTGCGGCTTGATGCTGAGGGAGATCATGGATTCATAGTAGAACAATCGATAACAGATTGCAAGAAGAAAACGCGCGACCGACGGCTATTCCTGTATAATTCCGTTATGGCGAGCCAATCAGTGGTGGAGCAGATCAAACAGAAAGTGGACATCGTAGAGCTTGTGGGCTCGTACGTCTCGCTCAAACACGCAGGGAAATATTTCAAAGCAAACTGCCCATTCCATCAAGAGAAAACTCCTTCGTTTGTAGTTTCACCCGATATCCAGCGGTGGCACTGTTTCGGTGCCTGTCATGAAGGTGGGGACATCTTCAATTTCATCATGAAATGGGAAGGGGTGTCCTTCGGTGAGGCATTGCGAATCCTGGCCGAGAGAGCGGGTGTGCCCCTCACCGATCAGGCGAAATCTTCAGGGTATTTTGATGCGGAGGTAGATAAGAAATCGAAGGTCTTCTCGATAAACGAACTCGCTGCGAAATATTATGCGTACGTACTCCAGACTGCCGAAAGTGCCACAGTGGCACGGGCATATCTCACAGAGCGCACCCTACCTGAAGCAATCATAAAGACATTCCAGATCGGATATGCACCTGAGGCATGGACGAATCTCCGTGACTACATGTACAAGAAAAATTTCCAGGATCAAGATCTCCTGGCTACGGGGCTCTTCGTCCAGGGTGAACGAGGTATCTACGATCGTTTCCGAGGCAGGCTCATGTTTCCGATCCAAAATACACGGGGTCAGGTGGTCGGCTTCTCAGGAAGACTCATTAAAGAAGACATTTCGGAAAAGGATGGGGGCAAATATATAAACACTCCCGAGACACTCGTGTACCATAAACGCGAAAGTCTCTATGGTTTCTATCACACGAAGGATGAAGTACGCAAATCGAATACTGCCATCGTGGTAGAGGGGGAGTTCGACATGCTGACGCCGTATACCAAGGGAATCACGAATATCGTCGCGATCAAGGGATCTGCATTCACGGAAGAACAGCTCAAGACTCTCCGTCGTTATTGCAATCGTCTGATCCTCGCGCTTGACAATGACCCTGCAGGATTTGATGCTCTGCGAAAGTCTACCCTTGACGCCCAGCAGTTCGGCTTCGAACTCTATGTCTGCGCGATACCCGAGGGGAAAGATCCCGACGAAGCTGCGCGTATGAATATCGGGGCGCTCAAGGCTGCAATCCGTCAGCCCATCCCCGTGTACGATCACATCATCAACACGCTCTTCACGCGCGTAGACGAGAATGATCCATTTTCTAAGAAACATTTCATCGAAGGGGCGATTCCCTTTATAGACATGATAGAAAATCCCATTGTTCGTACCCACTACATCCAGAAAGCAGCAGGACTTCTGAAATCCTCCGAAGATGCAGTGATCACGATGCTTCGTGACTATAAGCGAAAGGGTCGAAAGCCTGTCACCCGAGTCACCGACGATGTTGGCAGTAGTACGCCCAAACATCAAGAACGGGTAGATGCACTCGCGAAGCGTATCCTTTCTGTGCTGCTTGCAGTACCCTTGGATACGACGGTTATGCATGAGATCCTTGCCATACTTTCACCGAACGATTTCTTGACTCCCGCATACCGAGTGCTGTACGAAAAGTTCCAAGGATATATGACCAATCATCCGAAATTCGACACAGATCAGTTTATCAAAGATCTGAGTCCTGAGCTTCGCCCGCTGTACGATGAGCTCTATCTGTATGCATCCACAGCGGATCAGAGCGACGATAAGTATCTTTTACGTCTTGTTCTTGAGTATAAGAAGATGCACATTGCCCAGACTATCCAATCATTGTCCAAACAGTCCGAGAAAGACACGGATGAGCAGGTGGGCAAGCTCAACGCCGACATGGTTGCGGTAGAAAAAAGACTGAAGTTGCTGTAAAATACAGACAGTTCGTTGTTTCCATGCACGTGCAGCGATCCGCCTCCGCCGATTCGGCGGATAAGCGGGTGAAACGCCCACGAGACAGTATGGGTTTTTGTTGTGGTGCAGGAAGCTTTTTCTCACTATGGCAAAAACAAAAAACCAGAAGAAATTGAAAAAAACTCCACCTAAGAAATCGAAAAATTTACACTCTTCTTCGAAACGCTCTTCAAAACCTAAAGTAAAAATCAACAAAATCGCGAAGAAACAGATTCCTTCCCCCACCAAAGCCTCAGCGAAAGTGAAACAAGTGCCCAAAGTTACTCCCCCTCAAGCAACGCCCCCGAAAATCAAACACGTCTCATCGAAAGATATCGAAGTGAAGCTGCCCAAGTCCGCTCGTGATCTCCTGAGACAGGGGAAAGAAGATGGATTCTTGGTACAGGATGATATTATGATGATATTCCCTGAGCCGGAGCATCATATCGATGAGATTGACGAATTTTTCGTACAGGCGTTCGCCCAGGGGATCGATATCTTCGAGTCAATCTCTACGCGCGATGATGCTGATGTATTCAAATCAGCCGAAGAGATGGAGCATGAACTAGAGCAGCTTGTCGGCTTCAAGCATGGTGAATCACTCGATCCTATAAAAAAATATCTGAAAGAGATTGGTCGCACACCGCTTCTTTCGTTCGAGGAGGAAATCGCACTCGCGAAAGGCTACGAGAAGGGCGACATGGCAGCGAAAGAGAAACTGACTCGTGCGAATCTGCGCTTGGTCGTCTCGATCGCGAAGAAATATCTCGGTCGGAGGCTCTCATTTCTTGATCTCATACAAGAGGGGAATAAAGGTCTTATCCGTGGAGTCGAGAAGTATGACTGGAGGAGGGGGTATAAGTTCTCGACCTATGCCACCTGGTGGATACGGCAGGCGATAACACGCGCGATCGCAGATCAGTCTCGCACGATCCGCATCCCTGTGCACATGGTCGACCAGATAAACAGGTTTTATAAGACACAGCGCAGGCTTGCCCAGAAACTTGGGAAAGAACCCGATGTGAAACAGATCGCGAAAGAGATGGAGATCACAGTCGAAGAAGTGGAGAACCTGATGAAGATATCTCAGCAACCCAAGTCACTCTCAACACCGGTAGGTGAGGATAAAGAGGCGACACTTGAGCAGTTCGTCGCTGATACGAATCAGCCGTCTATGTATGATCGGGTCAGTCGGGAGCTTCTGAAGGATGCGGTCGTTGACGTACTCGAGACATTGTCACCGCGTGAGAAGAAGGTTCTCGTGATGCGCTTCGGACTGGACGATGGGAAACCGAAGACGCTTGAGGAAGTAGGGAAAGAATTCAAGGTCACGCGCGAACGCATCCGTCAGATAGAGGCGAAAGCCATCCGCAAGCTCAAACACCCGACACGGGCCCGAAAGCTCAGGGATTATTTGGAGTAGGCAGAGAGAGCCACATCGTCTCACACCACTATGGACATACCACACCCACTTGCCACTGTTGTTCTGTCATGCCGAGCCAGCCTGCCCTGAGCATGGTCGAAGGGAAGCATCCATTTTGTTGCAAGACATTCTGTGGCACCTATGTGTGTGATTATATTCCCACTAGCTAATGGGATCTTGAGAGTCCTTTCCTACATCTCTAGAATAGCTCTTTTCTGAATATCTATAATCAGTGCTTTGAGTAGGTCTTTACCTGTCATAAGGAAGGTATGCGTCAAATGTTTCCTTTTGTCAAGGAAACTTTATTGAGGGATGATATCAAGTCGTTGTTGAGACGATGATTTGAGCTCGAAAAAGTGAGAGCCACCTGCAGTTAGGTCAGTACTGCAGGTGGCGAGGGCAAACTACTCGTCGGGATAGTCAGGCCATTCTGAGATAACTAAAAGAACCAGACTGGTCCCGATGATCGCACTCCCGACTACCTGGATAGCCGAGGATGTTGCGGGGGTGACCCAAAGGGCGGATAGTCCTCCCACGAGCCACATCCCAAGTCCGAGGGTGGCAACCCACCCCGGGACTTGCTTCTCTTTCAGCCACTTCTTCATTTTACCTCCCTTCTCCCCCTCGTCCACCATGCGTACGGCGGAGAGGAGGCTTTTCGAAACATGACCTATAGTAATTATCTCAGAGAGAGAGATGTCAAGAGGAAGAGCACGAGACACGAAGCGTGCAACACGTAACTCGAAGGAATGCGTCTTTGCGAGGATTTGACGATGCGTCTTTGTCTTTGGCGGAAATGGAGATTAGCGGATAGCGCGTGTCCCCGCCTGCCTCGCTTGTGCGAGAGCACTGCGGGCACGGCGCTTTTGGCGGAAATAGCGGGAAGGGGAACAGGCTCAAGAATCTGAGCGGATGGTTTTCATTATGAGCTTGATCTACGCAGAGAGAGAGAGTATGATAAGAATCATTATCATTTTCTTTTTGTAATATGCCAGATGAAATAAGAGAAAGTGCTGGGCAAGATGTAATAATTAAACCCGAGGCGGCTACGCCTGCTGTTGAACAGAGCATAGTTCATACTAAAGTTGAGGCCCAACCTGCGTTACCGGATTTTCCAGACTACATTGGAGGCCAGGACATGACTGATCTGATTGTGCAAATGGGAAGAGATCCCACTGGTCCGTATATAGATAGTGCATTATCACATGCATTGAAGGGTACTCATCCGTGTGCTAGTGTCAGCAGGGAATACTTTTTTTTGCTTCAAGAAATGCAAGACTCTTCTGGTGCAAACAACGAAAGAATTGTAAATGCCATGAAAAGAATCGTTGATCAGTGTGAAACATATGTAAGAATGCTGGGTGTTATTCAACAAAGACTACAAAATATTACTGAAAGTCAGCGGTCTCTTTCGAGTGCTACCTACGAGAATACTCGTGTGGTTAATGCTGCAAAGATTAGGTTAATAGACGAACACGTGCGTGTGTTAGATAACGTAAGAAAAGTATTAAAAGATAAACTTAGATCTTACACAACTTCCGAACACAGATGAGAACACACTTTTTTGCTGCTTAATTATAGTATCGCAAAATCATGAAAGTTATGAATACCAATTGAAATCATACGTATGATGTCTGAGATGGCGGAAATGCAGGGTAATGGCGAATCTATTCCCGATTCAGAAAAGGAAAGTCAACTTTACAAAGTCGAAGTAATATCATTTAAAGGGGGAAGGACTATAACTGTCCTTCATATGGAGCATGAAGACAGAATAGACACAGATTTACAAGAGATGCAGGAATCGACAAAAGAATATGCAGCGGATGATCAAAACCCTATAGGAATGAGGGTTCTCGCTCAAGTCACTAATTCTGAGCTGAACCCAGAGGTTGGGAAAAAAGGTGGCGATAAACCTCACAACTGGAAGAAAATTATCCAAGAACAAGTTGAAAAAGCGTCGGTCGTGTTTGTGGAATATTTTCCTGCGGAAATCTATCGCGAGGCAGGAAGCAATACCGTATTTAGATGGATGGTAGATCGTTACATGAAACAACTGATAAATCCCTTCTTTCATACAGTAAGTGCTTTAGCAGGCATATCAGGAAAAGATGTGGGTGTTGCGGATATTGCAAACCGTGTAATCTACGAGCTATATGAGATGGATTCATCCATTGTTAGTGCGTTAGAACAAGGGGACTACAAAGGTCATTCAACAGGCATCTCTCCACTGGAAATACAAGCGAAGAGTGTTATTGACGCAAGAAGACTCCTTACGGCAGAGGGTCTCGCGCAAGACATAAAAAATAGAGCAGCAGGTAGCAATATCCTGTATATCGCTCCCCCAGCTCATGCCGCTAGGATTGCACACTACTTACGGCTTATCGAGCGTGACGATAAAAATGTCGAAAAGAAAGCCATGCAGTATCTTCGGTATCCTGGGCTTGACAAGAATGTTCGATTGTATAGCTCGCGTCGTTCGCGCATGGAATGGGAAGCATTTCTATTATCTGAACCCGACAATTACAAACCGACACCTGAAGACACAACTCGGATTTGCAATTCTCTATATCCTATCGTTGAAAGCTTAGTCGAAGAAAAAAAACGACAAAATAGAGACGGATGGAGGAAAGGAGATGACAGAATAAGCCTTACACTTGAAGAGTTGCTTCTTTGTCGCCGAGCAGTTTTCGATAATAAAATCGCTGAAGCAAGACGAATCCTGGCGAATGACGGGTCATGGAATCGTTATTCCTACACACCGATAAAACCCAAATAACTAGACGCATCCCTAGACACAAATAAGGTATATTCCGATTGATAGAAACGTCATTCAGCGCCTCTATCAACACATGAGTTCCGTTTGCGATCCGATCACTCTGAACAGTTTGATATAGTGGCTTGAGTGGATACAATTCTTATTCACTATGCGAAAGATAGGTAGACTCGAAAAAGTACTACGAAATACCCCATATATATTTTGTTTATGGGAAGTATCACCCAGACATCTGTCTTGTTTCTTTCTGAGAGCCAAGTACACCGTAGGACGGGAGGTGTGAAGGATACGGGTAGTCTCGCTAGTATCTCCTCTCACACTTATTTGCACAGAGCACACTGCCTCACGTGCTGCTTCAGGAGACAACTTCCGTAATTCATGGTAAGAGAGCTGGACGCCAGGAGTGATTGACATGGTGGGACAATAATTGATAATCCTCACCTATCAATTCTAGACATCTCTCACGATATCGTATGAATCGATTCTGACAGGAGAAGTGTAAAGGATGTGCTGGTAGTTCTACAAATAATCTTCATTATGAGCTTGATTTTCTCAGAGAGAGAGAGTATACATAGAGATATTAGCATTTATAAAATTGAGTATGGACGAAAAATTAGGCGAAGGAGCTGCACAAGCATTACAATCTAGAGAATTAAGAGCAGGTGATCCGCGAAAAGATACAGGGTCAGAGGACGTAGCCGTGGTCGCTGCAAAAGAGCATAGCACAGGGCTGCACGAGGGGAAAATGGGTAAAAGAAGGACTTTTCGTTTGCAGGGAACTTCGATCGCAGAATTAAAACGAACAATGTCAGGGAAACGCGAAGTTATTCCCACGGAAGAGGAAGAAATATTCGTAGAGGCAGTTGGGTGTTTTGCTGGTTTGAATGCATTAGGCCAAATGCTAGAGCGTCTCATAGAGGCCAATGCGCAGGACATGACTGAACAGTTATTTCAGGAAGTAGGCAGAATACCAATGTTAGAGCAAATGCCGTTGAATGATATTTTCCGACAGTCGTTAATTGATCGGAAAGAGCTGTATCTAGATTCCGAAGACGCTGGACTAATCGACAGCAGTTTGGATCAACTCACTAAGCGTGTCAATGAAGTTGTTCTCACACTTACCAATTTACTGCAGCAACGGGGAGACATACTTGGTACGAAGAGATACGGGAACGTAATCACCTCGGGTTGGATTGCAGAATTAAAAACTCAACTGGGGAATGTACAAAGAGAAAGAGCACAGTTCGTTATAGCACCAGTTTCCAATAGTGGATGAGCAGCATGGAGTGAAGATTTTAAGCAAATATTATCTATT
>JAYRHC010000035.1:0-7002 GCA_041907525.1 Candidatus Woesebacteria bacterium | reverse complement strand
GCCACCCGAGCTGATTCACTGATGAGTTCCATGGCATCATCTTAGACTGAGGGATTTTTCCTGACAGAGGGACGAGCTGGAGTATCGGAGAGCATACCTCTGTCGCGATCAACAAATTGGTTTTTTCGAAGATGTCTATTGAGTATTTCGCGCTCGGAGGAAGATCGAAGGTGCTCGGAGATTTTCCCGAGAGGAGCTTCGACAGGTTCGCTCTATAGACCTCGAGATCTATACCCATTCCTTTCCCGTCAGGTGCATAGTCGGTCCGTGACTTAAGACCGACTACTCGGGTACCAGCGACTGCCCGACATTTCTCACCTTTAATATTGGTGACATGTATCCGTGACATCTCCATGATCTCATGGATGTTGTCAGCATCGACCGAACAAGGACCCGCGATGATCGTACACGCCCTATTTGGAGGCTTTGTGTGTGGTGGCTGAGTATGCATAGTGTGAAAATAAATGATAAAAAAAAACCGCCCGCTCAGATCATTGAGCGGGCGGGGTGTGATTTCTTAGAGTATGGTTTTATGCCATAGATTCCCCTTCCGCCAATGGGCGGTTAAAGTAAAAGTAGTAATACTTTTGGGAAATCATGGAGTTATTATACCATCTCGCAAGGAAATGCAAGCACTGAAAATAATACTTAGCGAGACACCAGAAGGAAACTCGTAAGATTATGAGCGGCATCCTGGAGGTTATCCTCTACTACCGTAAGGTCATACAAAGAAGCAAGTACTTTGCTTCCCATGGTGGCGATATACGGTGGGAGCTTGTGCGCTGCGAGAGCTTGAGCTACTTTCGCGTGGTCGATCAGAGTGCCCTCCCCCGACACGAGCTTGAGATGGGGATACTTTCTGGCAAGTGTATCTTTACATTGGGCAAACACCTGAGGATGCGACATGATGCTGGTGATGTCTGCTATCTTCGCATCGTTACGGATCATAAGCGCATGCGATATGACGATAGCATACTCTTCGATTATTTTGAATGTATATCGCGCCATAGCATGGATACTTTCTCCTACAATGCCTCCGACAGAGTTATGGATCGCGAACTGCCCAAAGTCTATCTCGCCTCTATGAAGCGCCCGCATAACATTTTCTGTTGTGTAGAGGTATTTGATCGTGTAGTTTTCTTTCCGATGCCTGCTCAGATAATCCATCAGAGCCTCTTCATTAAAGCTTCCTTTCCCTCCTTGTATACCATAGGTAGTGGTATTTCTTTTCACTCGTTTTGGCAGAAGTTTGTGATATATCTTGTCATACGATCTCCCGAGCCGTAGACTCATCCGTTTCGTATAGGGATTGTAGCGTTGGAGATCATAGAATAGTTGCCAGGTATCATTACAGGTTTGGTCTTTAATCTGCAAAAGTTTTTTCGCGCCGAGGGTATCGATGGGAGTCTCGTGGAATCGCATATCCTCAAGCAGTCTACCGATGAAGTGCGTCACTCCCTGTGAGTTTGCTGCTGTTGTATCGTGTTTCCTTGCGGACATTTCAACAACGGCGAGCTGCTGAGATGAAAAATAATATTTCCAGTATGTGTATGTATCTTGCTTTGCGGTGTATCGATCAAGTACGATGGGGAGTCCGACGAACCCCTCCTTCGTGCTGTCAGGACCGAACATGGGGTGAGTAAGCAGAGCCTGAGCGCCTGTCTTATGTGCGAGTCGTCTCAATACATTCCCAGGATAGACCATCACAGATAAAAGAGAGACCAAAGTATGCCGGGGACTGAAATATTTCCTATGACTGCGAATGACCCGTTCAAACGATGAGATGGGCACTGCATAAAAAACAGTATCACTCTCATACACCTCTCTCAGATCCTTCGCAATACGAGTGCTGGGAGCCAAAGATATTTCTGACAGCTTCAGAGACCCTCTGCCATATAGGGTAACAGGAAATGCCCCCTGCAATAGTCGATACCACACTTTTCCAAATCGACCCATACCGACGATACTCACACGCTTCATATGGTCAGAAATAATTTTCAATATTGTCAATATTCACGCAGATACTCACCCGTACGTACCTCTCTCCCCCTTCGCCAAATGCAGTCCCTGGAGTCATAAGTATATGTCTCTGGGTGAGAAGCTCCATACAATACTCGTATGAACTTACTGAAGTCTCAGGTATCTTCGCCCAGATGTAGAGACCGCCTTTCGGAAGACTAAACCGTAAACCGAGACTGCGTAGATAGCCGGCAATACGGTCTCGACGCTGCGTATATTGTGCGAGCATTTCCGTTTTCCACTGGGTATCTTCATGTGTTAGTGCATATGCTCCGAGTTTCTGCAGCGGCAGTGAAAGCCCCGAGTCCATCTGTGATTTCACTTTCGCGAGAGCAGCAAGTATCTCTGCATTTCCGACGACCCACCCCATCCGAAATCCTGCGAAAGAATATGTTTTGGAAAATGATCCGATTTCAATCACAATATCTTTCGCACCCTCAATTTTCAGGATGCTGGGAGCCACATATCCATCGAACGTGATCTCAGAATACGCATTGTCATAGAGGAGAATCAGACTGTGTCGGCGCGCGAACTCCACGATCTTGGCAAGAGTGCCAAGAGAAACAACCTGCCCTGTAGGATTAGATGGGAAATTCACCCATATTGCTCGTGTTCTGCTACTCACTCGCCTTTCTAGCTCTTCGAAGTCTAGGGTGAAATCATCTTCGGCACTGAGACGATATGGCACTGGTACTGCGCCGATCATTGATGTGGGTCCTCCATACGCAGGGTATCCTGGATCAGGGACGAGCACTTCATCTCCTGCATCAAACAGAGCCAGTGGGAGATGACTGATCCCATCTTTCGCGCCCAGGAGTGGAAACAGCTCTCGCGATGTTATCGTTACCTGAAAACGGCTGAAGTACCATTCTACTAGTGCATCCGCAAATGCAGGGATCGCACCATAGCCTGGATACAGATGCGCATCATCAGCCTGTATGAACCCGACGAATGCATCAATATAGCGCTTACTGGGGACGATGTCAGGAGTGCCCGCGCCGAAACTCAGTACTTTTCTGCCGGTGATCTTTTCGACTTCTGCCACCTTTTTTGCAAGTTTGGAAAAAATATATTCCGGAAATTTTTCGAGTCTAGCGGATGTGTGCATTGTCATAAGAGTAGTTTATCACAGGAGAAATTTGATATTCATGCTCATGCTATCACGATCCGAGCGTCTAGCACTTTCACCCCCTGACCTATGGGTAAGGCTAAGAGTGGATTAATATCAAGCTCTTTGATCTGAGGGAAATCGGTTACCAGAAGTCCTATGCGTAGGACACAGTCTACGATCGCGTCTGTATCAAGCGCAGGGAGCCCCCGCATGCCTTTCAGAAGCTTGGCAGACTTAATTTCGCCGATCATCTCCCGCACATCATTCTCCATGAGAGGTGCTAAACGGAAGGTGACATCTTTGAGCATCTCGACGAAGATTCCTCCAAGTCCAAACATGATGAGGTGTCCCAGGGAGGGATCTTTACTGACTCCGACCACAAACTCGTATCCGCTTTTCGGCGCCATCTCGACCAGGAGCACTCCATCGACTCTCGCATGGGGCGCTTTCATACCGACGGTATGGAGCATGGACTTGTACGACTCTTCCAATTGATCGGGAGCGATATTCAATGCGATACCCCCCACATCGGTCTTATGCATGATGTCTTTTGAGATGATTTTCATGGCAACTGGGTAGGTGATGGACTGACGAGCGGATACAATATCTTCTCGTGAACGGATGATGGTATTACGCAGTATGGGCAGTCCGTACGCTTTCAATATCTGTAAAGCGATCACTTCTGGAATATGCATTTGATTCATCTGTCGCATCTTTGAAAGAAGATTGGACACAAATTCTCGGTCGACGTCGGGAAAACTCGAAGGGGTGGTCACCATAGAGTGTGTGTGGTTATGGAACCGATACATCTCAGCCATAGCGCGGGCTGCTGATTCTGGGAATAGGATATTCGCTACGTTATGTCGTAATAGGATACCTTCTCCTTCTCGGGTACTTTGGGATCCCATAAATGAAGCGACAATCGGTTTCTTGGTCATAGCCTTCGCATTCGCGATCACGATCGCGGTCTCATTGACATCAGTCATAGACTGAGGGGTCAATACGACGATGATACCGTCAACGTTCGGGTCGCTCATCACCGCGTCTAGAGTGACTTTGTATCGATCTGACTTCGCGTCTCCCAGCACATCGACAGGATCGTGGATATTGGCAGCGGGGGGAAGGGCTTTCTTCAGGACATCCGTCGTTTCTGGAGCGAAATGTGCGATCTTCAGTCCCCGCATAACCAGCTCATCAGTGACGAGTACCCCAGGTCCTCCTGCATTGGATATGACTGCGATCTGGTCTCCCTCGAGCTTCTCATTGTGTGCGAACGCCGCTGCATAGATAAAGAGTTCCTCTACCGTGCCGACACGGATCACTCCTGCTTGTTTGAAAAGCGCGTCGAATGCTTCATCACTACCAGCGAGAGCGCCGGTATGGGATGCCGATGCTGATGCCCCGTCTGATGTTTTCCCTGCCTTCAAGGCGATGATTGGTTTCCGATTGCTGCCATGGGTGATCTTACGGACATGCTCAAGGAACCGAGGCGCGTCCCCCATTCCTTCGATATACATGAGGATCACTTTCGTATCAGAGTCATCCGCAAGATTCTCAAGAAAATCTAATTCGTCCAGACACGCTTTATTCCCTACACTCGCGAATTTCGAGAATCCGATCCCGTATTCTTCTGCATAGTCAAGTACTGACGAGCAAAGCGCCCCGCTCTGAGATATGAATGCGACATTCCCGGGTCTTGCGATCGCTTTCGCGAACGAGATATTCAGATTGTGATGGGGATTTATTACGCCGAGACAGTTCGGACCTACGAGCGTAATATCATGTACAGATGCGATTTTCTTGACTTCTTCTTCCAGTGCGGCTCCTTCTTTACCCGCTTCCTTAAATCCTGCAGATATTACCACCACGGCTTGTGTACCCACTGCCGCGACCTCTTGCATGACTCCGGGGACTGCAGCTGCGGGGACGATAATGACGGCGAGATCTACTGGTTTACCGATCTCTTGAAGAGTCTTGTAGGTGGTGAGGCCGAGGATAGGCTCTCCTTTCGGATTGATGGGATAAATGTGTCCTTTGTATCCTTGTTTGTGAAGGTTGCGGATAACATCGTTGCTGACGGATCCTGCGCGTGTGGATGCGCCGATGACGGCTATGGAGGAAGGGTGAAAAAGTGTATTAAAATGCATAGATATGCTACTAACTATAGCGAAAAATAGCAGATCTTACAAATGGAATCGCAAGCAGATGGCGAACGCCATACGTTAGTACTACTTTGGAGGAAGTTGATGGTTCGCGGCCCTGATACCGTCAATGATTGAGCGTATATACTTGGTACTTCTACTCGCATCGTGATACCCGTACCCGGAACCCCCAATGGAGGTAGACCAACTAATGCGGGGTACCGTTTGTATGGTCGATCGGCCGGTCCAGCGAATGTTCATTGAGCAATCCCATAGCGCGATAATTGTGTAAAAGTTGCACGGGGATTTCCGCGTACCGTTCTAAATGATCATTTTTGCGTCGACTATCCGATCTCATCCTCCACACGGACATTTCCGCTCTTAATGCTTTCATAGGTCGAGCGAATAGAGCTGGTTTTTGGTGCATAAAATCGTCTATCCAAGGGGATTTTTCCTTTTCGAATGGTAGGTCTAATCCCCACAGTTTTCGAGCATTTTCGATTTGCATATCATGGAGACCCATCTCTCGGAATTTATCACAGAGTAATGTGACGTAGTTCGCCTTGTTACGATACGGTTTGTTCCCAGAGAAGGAGGGCCTAAACCATTTAGGAGCCTGGATTGAAGTAAGAAGCAGCAACCATTCCATATATCCAAGATATTGGAGACCCGAATTACCTGAATTAATCATAGATACTATGGCTAGTAGCTGCGCTTCTGACTCTTTCCGGATCCCAAGAGTATGCGCGGTCTCGTGAGCAGTGGCCGCAAACTCGTTCACACCGCTTAAGACAATCTCACCCGTAAGAGAGTATGCATTTCCAGCTGGGTCATTAGCGTTGGGTTTTGAACGTCTTGACCTCTTTGGTCTTGAGGTTGTGGGCGCATCAAACCTGTATATTTCTTGCACGCTCTTTTGCACCGAACGGATAATGGAAGCTTTATCAAAATTTGCGAGTTCAGGCGGTCCAATAGTATTAAGCTGACCAATACACAATTGAGTGTCTGTTATGATTTCCCCCTCGGTCAACGGATGCGCTATCAGACCAAGCTCTCTTGAAGGGTGAAGTCCAAAGTTTTCTATACATTTCCTTATTTTGTCTCGATGAGACATCGCGTACAATTGAGCCGATGCTATTACAAGCGGGACAAGTCCAAGTGCTACATTTACATCTGTTCCAGATGTCAGTTCGCGTACTACCGTGATCGCGATTTGGCCTAGTATGCCAAGTTCGAAAAGGCGAGCCATTCCCCCAAGATCCTCGATTCTTTCTCCAACTGGAAATTCAGTTCTATCAAATATATTGGCACGAAAACCCACGAAAGGCCTTATGACACGTTGGAATATTGTTCCATATTTCGCTTGGAAGGGCGAGGGTGGTGTTTCTGGTTTATCGGATTGATGCATTGCAACCGCTAAATCGCCCGGCGAACGATACTCACGAGCAGCATATGTTTCAATAGAAGGATGCATATCCAGTGGATTATATCATGATTTAAGCCTATAGTATATCGCATATGTCCCAAGCTGCACATGAGTATGTGACAGGTCTTCTTATACCACTGTTTTTATATGGTCAACGATGATGTCTGAGGCGTCAAGCACTGTTATCTTACGCGCGCTTTCTGGTAGTTTGAAATGAATCGTATTGGTCGTAACACATGCATCGATCTGGCACTCCTCGATGCGCTGTATCGTGTCGCTCACCGCGATATGAGTGACACAGCAGG
>JAYRHC010000034.1:0-3768 GCA_041907525.1 Candidatus Woesebacteria bacterium | reverse complement strand
TTCACTACGAAATCTGCGGAGATAGCGCAGGGCTTCGGCATAGGGTTACTGGCAGGGCTCTTATGCGCTGCTCTGATACTCACGAGCACCATCAAGCTCCCAGTGCGTATTGTTTTTCGAGTAACGACCTATCTGCTCGTTTTTTTCGCGGCAGGTCTTTTGGGAAAGGGAGTGCATGAGCTTATGGAGTATGGGCTCATTCCTGAGGTATTTACGCTCAAGCTGTTCTTTATCCCTGCGCGTGGGACATTCGTAGGTTCTCTCATGTATGCCTTGTTCGGGCTTCGCAATTCCATGGATGCGCTGCAGGTAGGAACGTATGGGGTATATGTAGTAGGGATGATCAGACTACTGAAGCGTGAGATTGCTTCGTCGTTTTCTTCCTCCTCGCAATGACGCTTTACCCAAATTTCACCTTATATTTCATCTGAATACTGACGACTGTCGACTGTCGACTCTGCCTACTCCACTCTGTAATACTTCTTCCCCTTCAGGTTCTTCGGCATGTATTCTTGGTCGACCTGCTTCCCTTCCTTCTCCTGCTGCCAGGGATAGCGGATGTGACCTTTTCCGTATCCTTCTGCTTTCACCACCTTATTCACCGCATTCCGTAGATGGAGCGGAATAGGGCCTAGTGGCATAGTCGCGATATCGTGCAGCGCCTCGCTTATACCGACGTAGGATGCGGTAGATTTTTTCGCAGTCGCAAGATACGTCGCACACTGAGCGAGGACGATCCGCGCCTCAGGCATCCCGATCATGTGAACCGCCTGCATACACGCTGTCGCGACGACAAGTGCCGTCGGCTGGGCATTCCCGACATCTTCACTCGCAAACACCACCATCCTACGGGCGATAAACACAGGGTCTTCTCCCGCGTCGATCATTCGCGCAAGATAATGCAGAGTAGCATCGGGTTGGCTTCCCCGCATGCTTTTAATGAATGCGGAAATCGTGTTGTAGTGGTCTTCGCCTCCTTTGTCATACCGTATTGTCCGCTTCTGAAGAACTGTTGATAAAAGTTCAACAGTAATATCCTTTGAAATCTTCGCAGCAGTCTCTAATGCATTGATAACCCGCCTCGAATCGCCCGCCGCGTATGAACGGAGAAAGTCACGCGCTTTCGCATCTAGGGTGAGGTCTCGAAAATGCGCGAGACATCGGTCAATGATCTGGTCTATCTCATCTTCAGTCAATGAGTGCAGCATGTACACATGGCACCGAGAGACGAGGGCAGGAATGACCTCAAACCCAGGATTTTCTGTGGTCGTGGCGATGAGGGTGATGATCCCCTCCTCTACTGCCTTGAGGAGTGAGTCCTGCTGGGCTTTGTTAAATCGATGGATCTCATCTACAAAGAGAATGGTTTGCTTCTGCTCGAGACCCGCGCGGTATTTCTGAGCCTGAGCAATAGTTTTTTTCACATCTGCAGTACCTGACTCTACCGCAGAAAGAGCCACGAACTCTGCGTGGATGCTCTGGGCGATCAGGTGTGCCAGGGTGGTCTTCCCACATCCGGGAGGCCCCCAGAATATGAGCGATGAGATACTTCCTGACTCCACCATCTGGGTGATGGGTTTGCCAGGCCCGACAAGGTGCGTCTGACCGATGAAATCAGCAAATACTTTCGGGCGGAGCTCGAATGCGAGAGGAGCGGACATGGAGGCATTATACAGAAGCAATAATGTCAAAATCCAAATGACAAATAAAATCCAAAGTTCTAATGCAAAAAATACACCATGTTTAGGAAAATATCCTGACGAGTGCTATTGGCTGGACTATCTCGATAGGCTCAATAGCTTTCCGTAGAAGGGGTGAAGAGAAATCATTTTTATCGAGGGTCACAATGTAATCGACCTGGGCGGTCACCGCGCTTGCGATAATGTGAGCATCTTTCTTGTTAATAACTTTTTCCCACTTGCGTATTGATTCTACTGAGGGAGTATTTATCACGGTAAGATGAGAACTCAGGAGATGGATGTTAAGTCGGCGTTTGCCGATTTGGTCGAGAGCTTTGTCAGTATTGTCGTATATCTCCTTTCGAACAACTTGCGATATATATCCAGATAATTTCTTTTTTCGAAAAAGAGAGATCAGCGCGAACGCTGCTCCGTGTGCGCTTCTACTTGCTGATAATAATACAGAAGAATCAATAAAAACTTTCTTCATACCACATCTTCGAGTAAATCTTTATATTTTTCTGCAAGCTCTGGTGAGAGCTTATCTTCCCTCTCCCACCGAGCAAAATCCTCCTCTGTGAATATTCGGACGTCATCTACCGCATCGCGAGACTCTATAATAATACTTCTACCACTCACTCGTGCCCGAGCAACATCACCTGGCTGTATTCCAGCTTGATCTCGTAATTTTTTTGGTAACGTAATAACGCCCTTGTTGAGGATCTTTACCCATTCAGTGGTATTGGTCGGAAGTGATGTTTGTTGCATAAGAATATAGAAATATGGAAATTCCAATAGTTGGAATTATAGTTAATACGGATGTAAAATGCAATGCAAATCAGCAAAAGGGCTCTCTCTCCGCCGATTCGGCGGATTCGGTCGAGATGACACGGGAGTGTAATCCTAATTAAGCATTAAATCGTAGAATCTATATTCTTATGGAGCAGCACGCTCGTTATCGTTGCCCCGATCATGAGCACCTGGCAGCCGATGCAGACGGGACAGATAACCTTGAGCTGGAATATCTCAATAAAGAATATTCGCAGACAAAAGACGAGTCCGAAGATCGCTGTGCCGAGGAGCACTCTTCTCCACTGTTTCATACTTGCGATAAGGATGACGATATATCCTACCAGTCCGTAGAGCGGAGTCGGAATGCCGAGGGTATTGGCAACGGGACCTTTCACGATGGCATCACAATTCACGGTCGCATTGATGGAGCAGGGCTGCCACGCGGGGCGAAACATCTGCTGCCAGAGCAAATATATTGCGAGCGCGATCCCTGCGATTGCGATGTATTTGGTTATTTTCCAGAGAGTTTCTGTTTTCATAGGATAATGTGGAGAAATGATAAGACGAGCACATGATCATTATACAACCTGAATCATGTCGTAGGGACAATCCATGAATTGTCCCCACATTTCAAACCTACTGCTACTTTTTACTGTCACTTTTCTTTGGTATTGCTGTCGGCGTCAGCACGGAGTTAAACTTGGCGCTTGCAGAGGCCTCAGAAACACCTCGGTATCGTGCGAATAGATACTGCTGTATAGGACGGAAATCACCTGCGCCCGTGCGGGGTATCAGCATGTATTCTCCATTGGGTCCTACTCCATCTTTCAGTACGTTATCATTCGTGAGCGCGATGGATTCGACTGCATAGTCTTTCTTCGTCAGTGCTAATTTGATCAGACTCACGACATCTTCGAGTGTATAGTCGGTGTCAATATATTGGTAGATTGATTGGGCGAATTCGATGAGCTTGGGCACCGCTGCGATATTGAGTGTTCTTTCTTTTATCGCATTCACCACTTGCCGTTGGCGTTGGCTCCGATAGAAATCCCCTCCTTCAACCTCCGAATGGCGGGATCGAACATATTTGAGCGCAGTTATTCCATCCAGCGTCTGAGTACCGGCATCCAAGCTCAAGGTCTCATACCTACACGGGAATGCCTGTTCGCGCAGATATCCCGACAGCGTCGCCTCAATCGCCTTCAAGTCTTCTTCAGATTTATCACAGGTGTCTTTCTCTTTTTCCTCAATGGGGAACCATTTGTCCTCAAACGGTGTGTTTCTCGTTATCGTGATA
>JAYRHC010000033.1:0-6532 GCA_041907525.1 Candidatus Woesebacteria bacterium | reverse complement strand
TCTGTATGACAAGTCACATTTCCACTATCATGGGCTTATCAGGATCGATGAGAATTGTAACGGGAGCCACGCCTACCAGAAAAATCAGAATCTTATCCTTTCTGATAGCGCGGTAGTGAAATCTGAACCTGATCTTGAAATCCTTTCGAATGAAGTGTTTTGTACTCATGGGTCAACGACCGGTAAACCAAACGAAGAACAGCTGTATTATCTACAGACAAGAGGACTATCTCTACAAACTGCACAAGAGATTTACGTGAAGGGGTTTTTGGATGAGGTGAGGGAGAAGGTAACCAGTCAACAGTTAACAGTCGACAGATCACTCTCGAGAGACGAGACACATAACATGTAACACAATGACACTATTAGCGGTAAGTGGCGTCATTGCGAGAAACAAAGTGACGAAGCAATCTCATATGAATATGGGATTGCCGCGTCGTCCACCAAATTGGTTGACTCCTCGCAATGACTAATGTGTGGATCATGATTATAGAGATATAAAGAACCTCCATTAATCAATTTTGCTATACTAACACACATGAACCCTTGGAAGGATCAGTTTCCCATATTTCAGCATAATCCCAACATCACCTACCTCGACTCAGCGGCGACTACCCTGAAGCCACAAAGCGTCATCGATACGATAACCGAATATTATCGAGATTACAGTTCGAATATTCACAGAGGACTTTATCCGATCGCAGAAAAGGCCAGTGGAGGATATGAAGAAGCTCGCCAAACTATTGCCCGCTTTATCAATGCGAAACGCCCCGAGGAAATCATTTTCACGAAAGGAGCTACAGAAGCATTAAACTTGCTCGCATCCTCTCTATCTGGAACAGTAATAAAACCTGGGGTAGAGGTGCTGACGACGATAGTCGAGCACCATGCAAACTTTGTCCCCTGGCAACAACAGGTAATCAAGAAAGGAGCTAAATTTGGAGTAATTACATTTGATCCACTGAAAGCAACGAAAGAGGATATCCTAGAAACATTTCGCATGAGTATCACAAAAGAGACAAGTATCCTCGCTTTTACCCATGTCTCCAATGTGCTTGGTCTGGTGCTTCCGGTAAAAGAAATCGTTGCCACTGCGAGAGCGATCAATCCAGAAGTTATCATTGTTCTGGATGCTTGCCAATCTATACAGCATATCCCGATTGATGTCCAAGCACTTGATGTTGATTTTCTCGTATTCTCAGGACACAAGATCTTCGGACCCACAGGCATTGGCGTACTGTATGGTAAATACGATCAGCTCAATAGACTTCCCCCATACCAGTTCGGAGGAGACATGATAGAAGAAGTGTCAATAGAGAGGTCTACCTTCGCAAAACCACCACAAAAATTCGAGGCAGGTACCCCACCTATAGCCGAGGCAATTGGTCTTGGTGAGGCAATACAGTTTGTACAGAAAGTAGGATTGAAAACCATCGAAACACAGACACAGAAGGTACGTCAATATGCGCTCGCAAAACTTCGTGAAAAGTTCGGTTCTCAGATCCAGATATATACCAATGATGTAGCTCGCTTTACGGGTGTAGTCTCTTTTAATCTTACAGGATGTCACCCCCATGACGTTGCGCAAATAGTGGGCGAACAAGGAATCTGTATCCGTGTAGGGCATCATTGCGCTCAGCCACTACATACATTTTTGAACCTACCCGCGACGTGTCGAGTTAGCCTTTCCCTGTATAACCACGAAGCTGATATCGACAAACTTATCTCCGGCCTCACCAACGTCATTGAAGTTCTCCACCCTTACCACGTATGAGCCTGTATCAGGACGAGATCATGGACCACTACAGGAATCCACGCAATTTCGGATGTAAAGACTGTAAGTCCAATTCGTCATCCAATATGCACAATCCTTCTTGTGGAGATAAGATTGAAGTTCATGTACTCGTAGAAAATGAAATCATAAAGGACATTTGTTTTGAGGGGTTTGGCTGTGCACTTTCGACAGCATCTGCGTCTATTCTCACAGATTTTACGAAAGGGAAGAAAGTGTCAGAAATAAAACTACTTGATTCAGCAAAAGTAGTACAACTATTGAATATTGACATAACGCCCGCACGGATGAAGTGTGCACTCCTTCCCCTTGAGGCGATACAGGAAGCGATAGACAAAAACTCAAAATCCAAATGACAAATATCAAATAAAATCCGAAATCTCAAATTCCAAATGGTTATAATCCATTCATAAATATAATGACTTTTTCCTCCAATATTGTTTGTTATGGAGTACAATAATCAAATTATTAGCGAATAGCAGTTGAAGAGTAGAAACTATTTTTTTTGTGTTTTGAGCTTGATTTGACATTTGGGCTTTGTCATTTGAATTTTTCATTTATGGTTTTTTCTTGGAAAATATCGGGTGAGGCGGGTTTTGGAATCACTACCGTAGGGTTGACCTTTTCTCGAATCTGCGCTCGACATGGCCTACAAATCTTCGACTATGCAGAGTTCCCGAGTCTCATTCGTGGTGGATTCACCAGCTATGAGGTCACCGTATCTGACGAACACATAGGCACGCTCCAGGAGAAGCTCAACATATTGATATGTCTCCGACAGGATGCATTCGACCGCGACGCGAGTCGGCTTACTCCAGACTCTATCGTGATTTACGACCAAGACACTGTCAGCGTCGAGGGTACGTTCATCAAGATACCCATGCCATTTAAGGCTATTCGGACGAAACACAAGGCGTTTCAGGTCATGGTGAATACGATCTCTCTGGGGGCGACACTGGCGCTTCTAGACTGGGATATTGCTTCGTTTAATACGATTCTAGAAGAGGAATTCGGCCGTAAGGGGCAGGACATTATCCAACACAACATTTTACTTGCACAAGAAGGGTGGGACCATACAAAATCTCTACTTACCGGATCTCCTGATCTGAAACAACGACTCGATGATTCGCTCAGGAACGTGCCTGAGCTACATACCCACGCGCAAGCATTGTCCGAAAAGAAGTCACTCCTACTCACGGGCAACGAGGCATTCTCGCTCGCATCAGTCATCGCTGACTGCAGAGCATACTTTGCGTATCCTATGAGCCCCGCTTCCTCTGTTCTTACGAATCTGGCCGCTTGGGCAGAAAAGACGGGAATGGTCGTGAGACATGTGGAAGATGAAATCGCAGTTATCAGTGAGGCACTCGGCTCAGCATTCGCGGGTGTACGGTCTTCTGTAGGTACCTCAGGAGGAGGTTTCGCTCTCATGGTCGAATCAATAAGTTATGCTGGTGTCGCTGAGCTCCCCCTTGTCATTTACCTTGCCCAGAGACCTGGACCTGCTACGGGACTGCCCACATGGACAGGACAGGGTGATCTGCTTTTCGCCGTCCACGGCGGTCACGGCGAATTTCCCAAGATAGTCCTTGCACCGGGTGATGTCCAGGAGATGATAGAGCTTACGGCTGAGGCATACAATCTAGCAGACATATACCAGATCCCTGTCATTATACTCTCAGATAAACTCTTAGCTGAATCACACGGGACCATAGATAGGACATGGTTTGATAATTATAGTTCTTCATACACCATCGATCGAGGAAAAATCGTTTCCAGTACCCAGCAGAGCCCATATCTACGATACAAAGATAGTGCAGATGGTGTCTCGGAATATCTCATTCCAGGAATCCAGGACGGACCCTTTTGGCAAGCGAATTCGTATGAGCATCTGGAGGATACTCATACCACCGAAGACGGCCCAGAAGTAGTGAAACAAGTAGATAAGCGAGCTCGCAAGATGCAGACATATCTTGCGTCAACACATTATCAGCTTCCGAAAGTATTCGGAAGCATCGATACTGCACCTATTATTTTCGTATCCTACGGGTCGAATAAAGCTGCTATAGAATATGCACGAACAGAGTTGACCAAAGAGACGATCGAGACAGCATATATCCACTTCACCCATCTGTACCCACTATCAGAGAAGCTGATCCGACCAATATTCTCAAAAAAAGCGAGGTATATACTCGTCACCAATGATAACGAAGGTCAATTCGGTCAACTTCTGCGGGAGCAATGTGGTGTTACTGTAGAGGATAAGTTCGTTAAATATGACGGAAGACCTATACTCGCCCAGGAGATTGTCAGTTATGTCAAAAAGAACCTATGAACGATACAGCCTCAATAATCAAAGATTTGAGCGGATACACACCCACCTGGTGTCCTGGTTGTGGTAATTTTGGAATTATTCGCGCAATCCGAATAGCTCTCGCTGATCAGGGGCTGAAAGCCTCTGATATATTCGTGACATTCGATATAGGATGCTCTGGGAATATGAATGACTTTCTGAATGCGAATAGTATGCATACTCTCCACGGAAGGGCCATACCGACAGCGATCGGAATAAAACTAGCGCATCATACGAAACCAGTACTTGTGGTAGGAGGTGACGGAGGACTGTACGGTGAGGGAGGAAATCATCTTCTGCACGCATGCAGGGGTAACCATGATCTCACGGTGATCGCGCACGACAATATGGTATATGGTCTTACAACGGGCCAAGTCGCTCCTACTGCGAATAAGGGATATAAGTCCCGATCCACCCCCACAGGTATAGTTGAAACGCCTATAAACGTGCTTGCGCTGACCATATCCCAAGGTGCGACATTTGTAGCGCAGACCTTCGCGAACGACGCGAAGCACATTGCAGAGATGGTCCGACTCGGTATGCAGCATAAAGGATTCTCTATCGTAAACATCCTACAGCCTTGCGTTACCTTCAATAAGATAAATACCTTCGAGTACTTTCTCAAAAATTCTTATAAACTCGATTCTACATACGATCCAGGAAATATAGAAATAGCCATCCAGAAAGCGCTGGAGCCAATGCATGAGCGATTCCCTTTGGGCATTGTCTATCAAGACAGAAGCAAGCTACCATATCATGAAGAATTGCCCAGTCTGCGTCAAAAAACGCTCATGGAAGCTCAAAGGTATACAGATTATGCATCATTATTACAAAGACTGTCATAATAATATAAACCTATATATTTCATGAAGATTTCAGTATTTAAGCAAGATCTATAGGACAGACTTAGCACATGTACAAGACCTTTGACAATGAATCAAAGTACGAAAAAGGCCTTTCCTGACGTGATAATATTGCTTTCGAGCAATGAAGAAAAGATACTATAATCATAGTAAACAACACTATAGACAGTGTCTGAGAACATCGAGAGACACTAAGGACACTTTCTCTTTAATCAATTAATACTTGACATTTAGCAATCGCTTTGGTAAACTGCTAATCATTATGGAACAATCAAACGTACTGTCACAACAACCTATATATCCTTTACTTCCTGTACTGGATACCATCGTAATGCCTTCGTGCGAATCAATTTTAATCGTTGGACGGGCGAAGAGTCTTGCTGCACTCCAGCACTCTATCCAAAAAGACAATAAGATTGTCATAGCAACCCAACGCAATTCAAAGGACGAGCCTGGTCTCGAAGACCTAAACCCGGTAGGAGTAATTGCGACCATCGAGCGTGTAAATCCAGGGGAAAGGGGTGAGACTCAGATCATGGTAAAGGGTCTAGAAAAGGTAGTATTAGAAAAACTTATCACTTTCGAACCATACCTACAGGTACAAGTCCAAAAAGTAATCGAGGTTATCTCGGATGATAACGAGACACAAGCGCTTGTCCACCACATAGCAGGAGAGCTAAAAAGGGCTATTAATATGGGGAAAACACTTGATTTGAACTTCATGATCAATGTGTTGTATATAAATAACGCTTATACATTCTCTTACCAGGTACTTTCAGTGCTCGAATTGCGACTGGGAGATAGATACAAGATATTTCAAGAGAATGACCTCAAGACCAGGTTACTAAAGATATCAGAACGACTCGCGGATGAGATTAAAATACTCGAAATAGAACAGAATATATCAAAGAAGACGAGCGAGAAGATTGACGATACCATGAGAGAGAATATACTTCGTGAGAAAATGAAAACGATCGAAGAAGAGCTCGGGGGAACGAAGACCTCAGGTGACAAAAATACGAAAGACCTCAGAGATAAGCTAAAAGCTGCGAAAATGCCTAAGGAAATCGAAGAGAAGGTGGAAAAGGAGCTCAAGAGGCTTGAGCAGATGTCTCAGTTTAATCCTGAGTCTTCATCGGTCAGAAGCTACATAGAAACAGTGGTAGAGCTACCCTGGAGTATTCGCTCACCTCAGAATATTGATATCGTGAATGCCCGAAAAGTACTGGACGAGGACCATTATGGTCTCCCGAAGGTCAAAGAACGCATCCTCGAGTATCTGGCGGTTCTCAAGCTCCACGCTCAACAGTCAAGTCAGACAGAATCCCCCGAGCTCCAGCTAGAGAAAGAAAAAGTCAAAAAGAAGAAGGCGACACCTATACACCAGGACATCGTCTCGTCGAAAGAGAAGCAGCCGAATATTCTCTGTTTCGTAGGCCCCCCCGGGGTCGGTAAGACATCCATAGGGAGATCGATTTCTAAGGCACTCAGTACGAAATTCGTGAAAGTCTCTCTGGGTGGGGT
>JAYRHC010000032.1:0-9333 GCA_041907525.1 Candidatus Woesebacteria bacterium | reverse complement strand
TCTTCTCCCGAAGGGTTTGGGCTAGTGAGTAGAGACGGTAGAGGAGAGGATTGACCACGAGATCGTATGAGCCCGCGTACTCCACGAACTTCGTACCATACCCTTGTTTGAACTTCGTGAACCCAGCCCAGGGGTCTTTCGGGTCATACTCCGGTGGGAGACTTCCCCACATATCGAGCGTCTTACATCCAAGCTTTCTTCCAAATTTGATCGCTTCCCACATAAGCAGATTCGCAGCCATCACGTTCTTGTTCTCTTCCGACGAGCCACCATAGACGTAATAGAGAGCGTCTTTGAAATGCCAGAGCTGGTAAACTGCGAGGGGAATGTCGTTATAAAAGGCGATGAGGATGCGGGATGATAAGCGAATGGCGTCCTCCAGAGGCGGATGAGCCTTTGGCTCAAATGGCGAATGGCGAATAGATGAGAAAGATTCAACTTGATCGGCTTGATCTGTCAACTGTCGACCCGCCTCTTCGGCGCCGTGCCCGCAGTGCTCTCGCACAAGCGAGGCAGGCGGGGACAAGCTGTCGACTGAAGACTGAGATAGACTTTTCCAAATGTTCTGGTGGTACGTGCGGGTGTGGCCACGGTACTTCTGGCGTTCGCAGGTTTCGAAATAGAGCTTCTCGAAGATCTGATACCCTTCCTCAGTCGTCATCTCATGGACATGCACACCCTTTTTCTCTGCGAGGTGGATATTGTATCGGGTCTTCGGATGCATGTTTTTCAGCAAATCGTCTTCGGGAAGCGTAATGTCGAGGAGCTGATTCCAGGGGGTGAAGAGAGGATGGAGAGAAGATACAATTCCCAATTTACAATTCTCAATTTCCAAGTTAGAAAGCACATTAGGCTCGAGTTTAATGAATATCAGTCTATGTTCTTGGGCATATGATTTCAGATGGGTGAGAAATTCCGCTGACGGGGGGGTGGACTTGGGGATGTACCCAATCGAGTAGCTCGTGAACGGCATGGGATGAATCGTCATGAGATAGACTGCGCGAGCTTCGTCTGTATGCCCATATTCCACAAATCGTACGATAGTCTTACCTTCATTCTTGCGCACCTCGCCCCATTCCCACGATTGCATAGGGTGCGTGGCGAGCGCATTCCACTGTGCAAAGTCAAATGTGTTAGGAACTGTTTTAATCATTTGAGCTTTGAATTTTATTTGTCATTTGGATTTTGTCATTTGTCATTGTTTTGCAGTTTCACTTAAGCAAAACCTGTAGAGTCGCTTCCCCACAATACTCCCATGCGAATTTGTGGGTTTGCATCTCTCCCTTCTCGATACATTCATTCCGTACTTTCAGATCTTTCTCAAGGTCACGCAATTTCTGCAATAGGCTTGTGGCGTTTTTGGGATCGAAGTAAAGCGCCGCATTACCTCCGACCTCGGGCAGCGATGAGGTATTGCTACAGATTACCGGACACGAGGCAGAGAAGGCTTCCAGAATGGGTAGTCCGAAACCTTCGTATAGACTCGGCATTACGAAACAAAACGCTTTGTTATAGAGATGATACTTCTCCTGCTCCGTGACGTACCCTACGATATGTACAGCATGCTCTAGCTTGAGTTTGCGCGTTAGAGTAAAAATGTCGTCATATAGCCAGCCCTTTTTACCTGCGATCACGAGTTTATAGTCAGGATTTTCCTTATGAAAAAGCGCGAACGCATAGATAAGGGTACTGATATTCTTACGCGGTTGGAGTGTACCCACATACAACAAGTATTTATAGGGAGTGAGCTTGTAGTCATGTCCGTGGATGAGCATTGTCTGTTTCGGAGTCGATATTTTCACTGGTGTAAAACCATTGGGTATGGTGTAGATGATCTCGCTGGGGACATTGTACACACGCATGATGTCCTCTCTCGTATTTGTTGAGACTGCGATGACTGAGCTAGCCCTCACCACAGCATCTATCGTCCAATGATGTAATGTATACAGATCCTTCTGGAGAAACTCGTCCTGAAAAAATTCGTACGCGAGATCATGGATCGTCACGACTAGTTTACAGTCTTTCGGAAGCCAGGTGGGAGCATAGTGGGCTGGAGCGAAAAATGCATGAAACTTGATGTGTGACAGTCGCAATGCTCTACGGAGTCGCTGCCAATGAAAATCTATACGAAGTTGGAGCGGAAGAAACACCCTAAGCCACAGAAAAGGCCCCCAGACAACCTTATATCGGAAATACTGATTCTCCCGAGGGAGATGGAGTTTGGGTGCTTGGCGTAGGTATACGAGAAACCTTACGTCGTGCGAAGCATATTTTTTAAATTGCACGAGCATATTCAGGGCATATACAGAAACGCCCACTGTTTGCTCGACATTTGCTTCATTACCGTCAATCAATATTAACCGCATAGTTGATACAAATCCGAAACTCTAAACTCTAAATTCTAATCAAGATGCTTTACGTAGACCACCCCTTTAATTCCCCTCCTTGATCAAGGAGGGGACTCAGGGGAGGTATATTCCTGAAAACCTGACAGTCCCGCCTTTTTGGCAGACTAGCTGACTTTCTGAATGCCCCTCCTCATCGGAGGGCAAGCTGATTACCCCGCCTCTTCGGCGCCGTGCCCGCAATGCTCTCGCAAAAGCGAGGCAGGCGGGGACAAGCTGACTTCCTATAATTCTTTCATTGATTCTAGCATATTCTGAAGATAATTTTCGTAGGTAAAACGGGCGGCGTTCTGTTTACCTTCTGCGACAAGGGAAGTAGCACGGACTGGGTCAGAAACTATTGCTTTCATCGCCTCGACGATGCTAGGGGTCGATAGCGGATCGACAAATATCACGGACTCAGGGGAAGCGATCTCGGGCAGAGATGATACATCACTGAGGATCACGGGACAGCCAAGTGCCATAGCCTCAAGAGGGGGGATACCAAACCCTTCATAGAGCGATGGGAATACGAACGCGAGAGCATTCTGGTACAAAAGTGCGAGCTCCTGATCGGAGGTTGTCCCCAGCAGATGAATCTTGGGATGCTGCATGGTCTGTGTGGTCAGATCCCAGCCTCGAGGTCCTGCAATGACGAGGTGCAAGTGTTCGTACTGTGGGATCTGAATGATTTCAAGGTATGCTTCGATGAGACGGTGGAGATTTTTCCGCGGCTCTATCTTACCGACCGAAAAGAAATACTCGTGCGGTTTGAAAGAATACGGAAATGCATGCGCCTCTGCAGGCCTGGGTGGTACGACTCCAGGATAGTTCACGATGACAGCACCTTTCACTTGGGGGTAGCACTCTTTCAGATCTGCTGCAGTGGACTTACTGTCGCACCATATGAGCTGGCACTCTCTCTGGACATGGGAGAGCCTCTTGGTCTGTGTCCCGATAATGAGGGGATCAACAGTCTCTGGAAGCTTCCGAAATACCAAATCATGTACTATAGTAGCCCGCAATTTTGCGATCTTGGCAGGGGGTTGAGTCCAGTCTGAAGAAATAAAAAGGTCGTAGGTACCTGGAATCGGAGCATAATCTCTCCACGACTGTTCATTCCATAGAGTCGAAAGCAGGCGAGGAGGAATATACCACCGAAGGAGACTGTGTTTTCTTGCACGTATTTCAGCATCTATGTCTGCGTTTAGCTCATTTTTCAGTGACGAAAAGAAGAATGTCCACGTATGTCCCGTGTCCTGCGCGAGGATTGTTTTTACCAGATGGTACGTAAAACGAGCCACACCCGTCCCTTCATATACGATTTGTGAAATGTCGAGAGCGATGTGCATAATATATACAAATTCTAAATTCCCCGCCAAAAACAAAATATTTAGGCGGGTCCGCCTTTATGCACGGAGTGCTTCAGGCGGATAAATTCTAAACTCTAAACCCTTATGCGCACATCCTCCCCCCCTCCCACTGGGAGGGGGGGGCGGAAGGGGTGGTATGTTCCTGACCGCCTGACTTCCTGAATACCCTACGGTGTCTTCGTTATTGACTGATACGACTCTACGAGAGCCTTCGTGATCGATTCCCAGCTGAAAGACTGTCTGGCTATAGTATACGCGTTGTCAGCGATTTTTTTACTCAGAATGGCATCATGCGAAAGAGTAACGACGTTTTGAGCGAATTCTTCTGGATTCTCAGCCAGCATAACACTTTCTTTGTGTGCAAGATACAAACCCTCAGCTCCCGTAGAGGTGGTAATAACAGGGAGATGGGTCGCCATAGCAGTAAGGATTTTTAGACGCGTTCCTCCCGGTCCGAATATCGGTGCGACGAAAAGATTCGCACGAGTGTAAATATCTCTTACCATAGCGTTATCTGATCCTTCAAGATCGACACACTCAATATTCATTTCTTTCATTGATCGGAAGTGTTCTGGTATGTTCTGTCCTGCAATAGTGAGACGAAAATTCTGCTTCTTCGTATTAAGGATGGGCAGTACTTTCTCAATAAGGTACTGAGCAGCTTCTGTGTTTTGAAGCCATGAAAAATTACCAACGAACAATAGATTGGTCACAGGCCCAATATTTTTCGGAACGGGTTCAGAAACGAACATATCATCACTTGCCCCATTTGGGATGACCACAGGATTGATGTTCGGTGCCAGCATATGGATGGCTTTCGCATCTGTCTCAGAAACTGCTGCGACAAGCTGAGCGTGATTCCAGTAATATTCCTCCCAGTACTTCAACTTATACGTATCTAACCTGAGTGGATGGTGCAAATACCAGGGTAGTTGAGAGATGAAGTGCTTGTATACTCGGTATTCTAGTGTCTGATCGACAAGTATCGTGGGTATAGAAGTCTCTGGTATGTGTGGCATGACATAAAATGTCTCTGCATGGATGACATCAAAGGTCTGATCTGTGAGAAGTTTACGCACGGTACTTGATGCTTCCGATGAATAATTGCGTACGATAAGGAACGGAAGCATACTAAAAACTGACTTCAGAATGGTAGCGATTTGCCAAGGTTTCTCTGGGCGCTTACAAAGATATATATCTTTACAATAGTTGCGTAGCTCCTGTGCATACTGTCTCTCTTCCTTGCGTTTATAGAGACAGACGAGAGTGATCTCATGTGATTTGCTGAGATGTTTGAGAAGGTTGTACGTACGGATCTGACCACCCGATGCGGGAGGGTAGGGGAGGTAGGGAGTAAGCATTAAGATCTTCATAGCATTATCACGAATCGCGAATCATGTAACTTGTAACGCAATTTATCAATCAATAATCATAGTAATCTTTGAATGCCTTGCATTTAGCGACAAACAACAAATCCCGTCATTGCGAGGAATGAAATGACGAAGCAATCTCATGTTCTGTATGGGATTGCCACGTCGTCCCGCCGATGATGGGATTTCTCGCAATGACGCAAATAGTCCACTCATATATCTGTTGACTGACGACTTCCTCGCCCTTCCGTAGCCTTGCGCGAAGGAGGGTCGACCGAATCATAACTTAAACAGTACAAATCTGTCATTTTCAAATATCCTTTTTATGGTGGGGTCTTCTTTTTGAAGACTGTCCGCAGTTGTGTGGTTATACGTGAAAAGGTATCCATATCCCTTCTCTTTCATCTCGGCGACACCTCCGTATATACCCGGTGAACCTTTACGGTCGAATGCATAGAGTGCAGTCGTGTCGCCCCCCGTGTCTACGACGATCCTATCTGTAGGCTTGGTAAATGTCTGTACGATCTTCGCGAACTGTGGAATATCACTCAGAGAGTAGTAGTAGTGGTACACCTTGTCCCACGATATAAACCAGCTCGCCACAAGAGAACATGCAATTATTCCATACGCGATGACCTGGAATTTCCAATCATGTGCAGATTTCACAAGCTGGGCTGCACCCAAACCAGCAAATAGAGCCACTGTAGGGAGTATCAGGATCTGGTAATATTCATGCTGTACATTACCTCCCTGGAAGGTAAATATATATGCAGCAGACGAGATAAGGAAGGCGTAGGGGAGAAGTGTCTTCGTACGTGCGAGCAATCCATTGATTACCAGCACAAGGCTAAAGGAACCAAGAATAAGGAGATTCAGGCGTTCGAAAAAGATCCATCGAAAAAAAGCAGGTCGGAAAAAGATAGAGTACATCGCTCCTCCCGTGCTCACACTGGTTATAAGCCAGGCGCTCGCAGGTATCCCCTCGGGAAATCGTTGGATGTAGAGTCTCCACAAGCCAAATGGAACGATCGCTAATCCGATTAGGATAAGACGAGTTATGATGGATTTCGCGCGCAGCGGTTGATTGCTCATAAGAAGATATCCGATAGCGAGTCCATAGAATATTGTGGTTGGTTTTATCAGTACTGCAAGCCCAAAACAAATGAGAGATATCAAGACACGTTGCCAAGACTGTTTGGAGTACACAACACACGCACTTATCATAATAAACATAATAGCCATCGTCTCAGGAAGGATCGCTCGAGTGTAGAAAACGAAAAAGGGCATTCCTGCGAAGATGACGCTCGACACAATAGCCGCGAACCGATTCGCCTCGTGCTTCGCAATCATATAGATACATCCGATAATGATGAGTGATTCAATCGTGCTCACGATACGTCCCCATAGGGTAATACTCATGAAAGGAGCCATGCGATAGCATAGAGCGATCACTGCGTTATAGAGGGGAAATTCGACCATGCGGTATCCGCTTGGGTTATCTATTCCAGTCTGTAGGGGGGAGATGTCATCGTATTTTGGAAGAAGTAAATTCACCCCGTCGCGCGCGAAGTTACGGGCTACTGCCGCAGTATCTGCCTGGCGCCAACTGTGAAATTCGATGAGCGGTGAGGTTATCTTATATGATCGAAAAGCAACGGCTATGAAAAGAATGATTCCAAGCAGTACGACGTCAGGGAGATGGTGTTTTTTTATGGATATCATATTGAGTTAAGATCTAGCTTTTTCTTGAAAGCGATTTCTCCACCCTCCACCACTCGTGGTGGAGGAGTCGAAATGACCGACCAGACTTCCTGAATGCCTGACCACCTGTCTACTGTCGACTGACGACTGAAATATCTGCGATCGCAACAAATACTCCTCCCATTACCCAGAACGTATACGCAACTTTCGAAGCTTCAAAGACGTCGATGAGAATGGCGTTCACGAGGAGTGCGATCATGCCAGCACAGAATCCGACAAGCATAAGTCGTGCCTCTTTATGTACAGGAATTGCCTGGTAGGCAGTTTTCCATACGAGCGCAAGGATCGTAATAAATAGAGCTCCGCCTGCAAGTCCCATTTCTCCAAACCATCTGAAGTAGTCTCCGTCCGTGCTTTCTGTAATCGAGCTTGGACCAGTGCCGAGGATGGGATTGGTCAAGAATGCTTTCCATGCTCGTGGCCACTCCACCTGGGTCCGAGTCGCAAGCGAAGTATCACCTGCGATCACATCTTTCGCGATAAAATTCTGAAACTCTTTGTATTTCTCATTTACAATTTTCAACGCTTCTTCGTCAGTAATGGGCTTACCACTTTTCCTTGCTTCCTCTTTCTCCTTTTTCACCAGTTGTTTCTGAAGGTCGATCCTGTCCTGTCGGGTCGTGATAGGCATCGCAGTTCCTTGCGATACGAACTGACTTCCTGCAGGGAGGCTCGTAGATACAATGTCCTGGTTAATGATCTCCGACCCTGTCTGTACATTCTCGAATACCCTGCGCTTACGGAATGTATCCATGAAACGTTCAGTCATGTCGCGGTTAGCGTATAACAATATACCTGATATGATCAAGGTAAGCGCCAACCCTTTCCATTTACGGGTGTATGCGAAATAGAGAGTTATGGAGAACATGAATGCCCCAAACGAGGCGCGCGAAGCGGTCAGAATGAGCGTCAATATACCCAGTACATAGGTGAGAGAATACCGAAGTTTATGCTGAGCGAAGCTGATTGACGCAGCGATAAGAGGCAGGAAAAACACCAGAAACGCAGCGAGATCATAATGGCCTGCGAACGTCGAGGAGACCCTTGATTCTGGAGTAAGGTTCAGTAAATGTCCTTTCGCAAACTCTGCATTCATCGTCTGAACTGCCGGGAAATCAAAAAAGCGAAACAAGAAATACGATACGTCCTTCATAGGTCCATAACTATTGATGGACATCCACTGGAACAAATCACGTACAGGCTGGAAAAACAGAGACGTTTTCTGTCCTACAGCGTAAAGACAGACTATGAGAACGACCCAAAGAGCAACATTGACGAATTTCTGAAGTACTGCTCGCGACTTGAGAGAGTGGTCTTTCGTGGAGAGCTCAGCATTGACTGCTGCATAGGCGATAAAGAACGGTAGCATGTACTCCACTCGGCGAAGAGTATGGAGGAGGCCAATATTTCGGAAGAAAATAATCTTGCTTACGAAGATATTGTAAGCCAAAGACAGGAGTCCCACTGTCCAGAACGCGAGAAATAGGATAAGGAATGTCTTGTTCCAGATGACTTTCCTTCGAAGAACTTGGATGAAGAAAAGAACGCTTGCAATAGCAACATAAAAATCCTCAAGTCGTACCGAAATGTACGTGTCAGGAATGGAGATGAACGGAATTTTCGGGTACAGGGGGATGATGATGAGGAAAAGCATGGTCAAGACCGAAAGTACATATCGGTCGTAGAGATGGAAAATTCTTTTCATTTAAATAAGTATTTATATTGATAATTTTCCCCTCCTTTGACAAGGAGGGGTTTGGGGGTGGTGAGAGACAACCACCCCGTCTAGATAAATCTATCCACCCCTCCTCGACTGAGGAGGGGGAATGTCAAATCTTAAGTGATACATCTTCAGTAATTATCTTCAGAGCTTGTGTATAGGTTTCGACCAGATTAGGTTTACCCAACAGCCTTCCAAGCCATATAACGACATACGCTTTGAAGGCCAAAAGCCATTGTACCATACGGAGCTCTAGGGCATGGTGATGTTTATGGTATAAGTACAAGAAACCGCGATATACCTGGAAAATAGGATACGTCTTATTGCTCGAAGCAGAGCCCAGATGCACAATCTGGGCCTCTGGCAGGAACCACACCTCCATCCCTTTCTGTTTCGCACGGTGCAACAGCTCGATCTCCTCCATATACATAAATATGTTCTCATCAAATCCCCCAAGCTCCATAAAGTATTCTTTTTTTGTGAAAATACATGCTCCTGAGACCCAGTCTACTCGTTTCTGTGTACTCGGGGAATACCGAGTAAGACTCCAGTGGTCTCCCCTGAGAAATAGCGCCCCGAAAATGACGGGAATGGAATAGTATGGACCGCATGAGGGCTGAGGGGTGAGGTCATTGTTCAAGAGTTTGGGACCCGCGAAATGGACGCGGTAATCTTCCACTTTTCGTTTCACGAGATCACGATATTCTGACGTTTCAGGAGGATTC
>JAYRHC010000031.1:0-10006 GCA_041907525.1 Candidatus Woesebacteria bacterium | reverse complement strand
TACGAGGCAAAAGCTAGATTTGACCGAGGATATTGAGGTAGTTACGATCGATTTCCAAACGATGGACACCTATATTTTTGATGGGACTATATGGGATTCTCAAACGATCGCTGCATGGGAGCTTGCGAAGAAACATTTTCCAGAGGTTTTTAAATGACATTCCTCTATTAAAATGATGAGGGTTTATGTCATCCCGAGCGAATCCGCCGAATCGGCGGAGAGGGATCCCTCAATCCCCGCTCAGATTCTTGAGCGGGGGGTCGGGATGACGACGTGAACGTCGGGGTATCAACCCTAAAAGAGAATGACACTAATAATTTTTTCCACTGTTACACGAAACATAAAGCATTATGGTTAATACTCATAACATCTCGAAAAGAATCTATAGTGAGTTGGAGTTAATCGTTCCCCTTCTTATCAAAAACAGATACAAAATCCTCCTCACTATTGTTCTCCTCGCTATCGCTGCATATATCTGTTTTTATCAACTTGGGAGTGGGTTTTTCGAGAATTGGGATGAGGCATGGTACGCCGAAGTAACAAAGCAGATGCTCAAAAATCATAATCCCATCGTGCTGTACTGGAACGGGAAGGTATTCCTCGATAAGACTCCACTTAATTTCTGGTTCAATGCTTTCTTTGCTCTCATTTTCGGATTGAATGAGTTCTCGATCCGACTCACATCGGCTATAAGCGGTTTTGCAATAATCACCATTATCACGGTGTTTGCGATGCGGAAGTGGGGCATGGTGCCAGCGATTGCTGCGTTTTCTGCGCTCGCACTGAACAATCTTTTCGTATGGCGCACCAGGACAGGGAATCTCGACGCTTTAGCAAGTCTACTTATTTTGCTGATCTATTTTGTCATGATAGGGAAACATCGATGGCGACTCGCCATACTCGGAGTTCTCTTCGGGCTTACCTACCTTCAAAAAGCATCACTTGTCGGATACCCTCTCGCCATATTCTTTGTGCATGAGCTGCTTTTCCAATGGCGATATGTTGTAAGAAACCTGATCGGATATATTCTCTGTGGGGTGCTCTTTATCGGCATCGTAGGAGTTTGGCTCCATTTGGGTAATGTGCAGATTGGCCCTGAGTTTGCGAATTATTATCTCTACAGGGCTGATCAAGGGGTGGCGCATATTTCACTGCAATATTTCAATACGAACTACCTCTGGCATACCTACTATTCACTCCAACGAAGAATCTTTTATCTCTTCGCGATCGGCGTCGTATTCCTTGGTTTAAATGCGAGGAAGCGTGAATATCTCATACTTGCAGCCTTCTCTCTGGCACTTCTCTTCCAGCTTACCTTTACACAGAAGGATAACAATTGGTATCTCGTACCTTCGATACCATTCTGGGGGCTCACCGTCGGATTTGGTACGTGGAAGATCATGTATATGGTCCGAACATTGGTAAATAACAAAGTATTCGTGCGGATGTTTCAAATTCTTTTTCTCATACCAGTCCTGTATGTATCGTATAAGACATTTACGGTAAATATCCAGGCGATAATCCAAACACGTGCGAATATAGCGGAGGTCGCGAGCGCTCACAAGATCAAGGGATTATCAAAGCCAGATGAGCGGATCCTGCGCCTTGATTACTCCTACCCGGTGATGATGTATTACGCAGATCGCATCACGGAGTATCACACGACGATCGACGGTGGTCTCACTGCATCCATCGAAAATAACCATATCTCGTGGGTGGTGGGAAAGAATGATCAAGTCCGACAATTTCTGGAATATTACCAACACACTCCCCGAAAGATCATACCCTCAGGTGAAGAAACAATCGTACAGCTGTAGTGATCTTCCCTGAAACGTCGGAAGTAAAATATTTTTCATACTATGGCAGAAGGCCCGCTCCCCGACATTCCGATTTATACTATCCCTGGTGTGGGACAACGTAACTCACGTCCCCCAGACGATATCTTTCCTGGTAACTATATAGATAAAGCAAAGATGCAAACAGATAGAGATACAGACCCTTCAGGCTTTAGTATCGATGCAGAACGGAAAAAGAAAGCGGAAGAGGTTTTCGGTCCTCTTATAATCAAAGAGGCAATAGAACATCTGAAAAGGTTGCATATAAATCATATCGCTCCTAGTGAGATCGTAATATTGGGACATTCGAAAGGGGCAGCGGTGGCACTCGCGATGTGTGCGTTGGACGGAGGAATACAACATCTTGCTTTGCATGCCCCGCCTCAGAATATTACCAACGCTACTCGTTTGCAAATGGCTTTTGCGTTCGCGCGTGAAGCAGCGAAGCACGCAAAGCAGCGTCTCTTGGAACCTAATGCTTCTGGAACAGATGATATAGCAGATAGCCTCGCAATGTATGGTCAATACTTGGGGAATATGGTAGGAAAAGAAAATGTCCTACAACTCTTGACTGAGATGCATAATTTCGACCTCACTGCTGCATTACGACTTGTTTTGGAGTTGAACCCTATGCTAGAAATCAGAATATTCCTGCCAGGCTACGATACACTTTTCGGGTGGAAAGACACGATCAAAGCGCTGAATGATGTTAGAAAAGAATTCTCTGGGCGTGTTCAGGTGGTCGTGATAGACGCGCATCATAGTGGCAAAGTGAACGCCCCCTGGCGTAGACCTGGTGATCCTGAGCATCAAGAGTCACGCCCACCTTAGTATTTCGTATTGCATTCTACTTTTTGATTGTATCTAGGCTTTCATATCCTGTATACTTTTTTCGTCTATGATCCAGCTTCGGCCATATTTCGTGCTGTCGATGTGTTTCGCCGTAGCATTTCTCTTTGCATTCCTTATCGACATGGTCTATGTGCGGGGTAGTGGATTAGCGAGTGTGTTAGAAAACTTCTGTCGATAATTCTTATGATCTTACGAATACAAAATTTTATCTTTGATGAGAAGGATGTATTTATTCTGCTTCTTTTGGCTTTTGTTGTCATAGCGGGCATTATGCATATCCCGCTTGAGCCATTTCGGTACAGCTCTTTGGTGGTGACGGCGATATATTTACTCGTCACCCGCATCATGCTGGGGCAGATGAACCTTCAGGCCTACCTATTCATCACGTTCACGGGGCTTCTTCTCTCTATGCTCTTATCGCCGTATGGTCTTGCGATATTTTATGCGGTCGGGTTATTTCTATATACTCGGAGAAACGTATAAATCCATCTCATGCAGCCTTTCTTCTCCCTCATTATCCCCACACTGAATGAAGAGAAGTTCATCGGAGGGATTCTCGATGACCTTGCCTCACAATCGTTTACTTCTTTCGACGTAATCCATGTGGATGGAGATTCGGAAGATATGACGTGCGCCGCTGTGTCTTCGTATAGAAACAGATTGACGATATTATCCTTGAAGTCTGATCGGCGCAACCTATCCTATCAAAGAAATCTGGGAGCTGATACTGCTCGGGGTCAGTACCTCGTATTCATAGACGCAGACACGAGAATACCAGATACTCATTTTCTTCAGATAGTCTATGAACATTGCGGTCAGTCGAAACGCGAGATATACCTACCCCGCACACGATATATCAGTAGTTCTCCATTTTCCAAACTTATTGAACGGATCAACAATTACGTCGTCAGGATTTCTCAATCCACTCGGCGTCCCCTCCCCACTTCAGGCCTCGCGATCTTCGAACGCGAGTTCTTCTTGAAAATCGGGGGATATGCACTCAATGAAAGACAAGACAAAAACATGTTATTCGTCGAAGATCAGGAGATAATGCTTCGTGCACATACGCACGGGGCGAAAAGTGAATTTGTGGATGAAACAGAGTATATATTTTCCCTCAGAAGAATGGAGAGGGAAGGATGGCACAGGGTATTACCCAAGGTACTCATATCCACGCTAGAGCTTCTTCTCGGGAGAAATATTATTACTCAGAGATATCAGATGGGCGGAAAACAGTAGTGTTCAGCATGTTATAATCAAGCCTGGATCGTATCTTATACTGAACGTTATTCACCCATGAAGAAGATAAAAGAAATTGCGAAACTGCTCCGCTACTATTCACTCGTCACTACCTCTGAAGCAGCTTCGGGACATCCGACGAGCTGTCTCTCTGCTGCAGATCTTATGGCCGTACTTATGTTCGGCGGACATTTTAGATATGACACAGCTCATCAAGAATATGTAAATAACGATCGTCTCATTTTCTCTAAAGGCCACGCAGCGCCACTTTTCTATGCGCTCTGGGCTGTGGCAGGTGCATTTCCGAAAGATGAACTAATGACACTTCGTAAATTTGGTTCACGAGTAGAGGGACATCCCACTATGAAGTTTCCTTACACTGAGGTACCTACCGGATCTTTGGGCATGGGTCTCTCAGCAGGTCTCGGTATGGCGCTCAATGCAAAGTATGACAAACTTCCCTATCGCACATATGTACTTTTAGGTGATAGTGAAATGGCAGAAGGAAGTGTTTGGGAAGCTCTTCAAATCGGAGCGCATTACAAACTCGATAATATTGTGGGAATAATTGACGTTAATCGACTCGGTCAACGTGGAGAGACGATGTATGGTCATGATGTGGCGCAGTATGAAGACAGGGTGAGAGCTTTCGGCTGGTTTCCCTTGCTTATCGATGGACACGACCTGGAAGAGATAGACGCTGCATATGAGACTGCATCAAAGATCAAAGATAAACCAACGATGATTATTGCAAAGACTCTGAAGGGCAAGGGTGTTTCATTTCTTGAGGATCTCGAAGGAAAGCATGGAGTTTCTCTTAAGAAAGAAGAACTAGAGAAAGCGATCATAGAGCTCGGTTCAGTGGACACCATAATATCTTTTGATCTTCCAAGTCCCGTGGGTAAGCAAACTGGTTCAGACATTTCAAAAGGCTCTCCTAAGCTTTCCGTAACATACCAAGCAGGTGAATCTGTATCAACCCGAGAGGCGTATGGACATGCGCTCACGCAACTGGCAAAGAATAATCCCAATGTTCTTGCGCTCGATGCAGAGACGAGTAATTCCACATTTGCTGATGGGGTTAAAAAGAACTCTATTGAACAGTTTTTTGAGATGTATATCGCAGAGCAGAACATGGTAGGGGTTGGTACAGGATTTGCAAAACGAGGCAAAATTCCTTTTATCTCAACTTTTTCCGCATTCTTTACTCGCGCGTACGACCAACTGAGAATGGCTGCATATGGGGGAGCAAATTTGAAGGTAGTTGGTTCACATGTGGGTGTTTCAATCGGTGAGGACGGTACATCACAGATGGGACTTGAGGATATTGCGATGATGCGAAGTATTTTCGGGAGTGTGGTGCTGTACCCTTCAGATGGTGTCTCGACGATCAGACTGGTCGAAGCCATGGCGAAATACCAGGGTCTCGCATATCTTCGCACGACCCGCGGTAAGACGCCGGTAATCTACGACGCAGATGAACAATTTCCGATTGGTGGCTCGAAGGTGCACACCATAAGTGACGAACCTCATAGTCATGTCATTGTCGGGGCGGGAATTACCTTCCACGAAGCGCTTAAAGCACAGAAACAATTAGCAGAAAAGGGTATCAATGCGGTCGTTGTCGATTTATACTCCATCAAGCCCATCGACACGCAAACACTTCTCAGGCTTACGAAGGACAAGCAACCTGTGGTAGTGGTAGAAGATCACTATCCCGAAGGCGGGATCGGAGAAGCAGTACGGAGTGTACTTGGGAATACCGTTGCGCCAATCACTTCTCTCGCAGTGCGCAAGATGCCCATGAGTGGCAAACCCGAAGAACTGCTGAGATATGAACAGATCGATGCTGCGGCAATACGAGAAAGTGTCTCCGCTTGAGGGCACCCATTGATTTCCTGCTGAAATCATATAGTATATAGTTTGGTGGAGATACAAATATGAACAAAAGCAATAAAGCATCAAAGCGACGCTGGAAAATCGGCATGACAGAATTCAACACCCAATACTTCGGGTACGACAATGACGGAAACCTCATCATCAAAGAAGGTAATAATACCTACAACATAAACTATCTTGCAGAAAAACTTGGAACGCCACTTGAGATATTCCTCCCTTTTATCGTCGAAGAGCGTACGGAAGATCTCCTCGATATGACCGCAGCGATCATAAGTAGCATCGAGTATAAGGGTAAGTTCTTCTATCACTACCCGATGAAAGTGAACCAAAACAAAGAAGTCATGATGGCTCTCATCGGCGAAGGCGCGAATGTAGAGTCGTCTTCATATAATGAGCTCTGGCTCGTAAAAAGGATGCTTGAGCAAGGTACTTTTAACGCCAATATCCGCATCCTCTGTAATGGTCCCAAGACAGATAAATACATGCAGCTTATTGACGAACTTCAAAACCGAGGACTTCAGCTTATCCCGATTATCGAAGGGCCGAATGAGCTTAAATATCTGCAATATTCCAGGCACGACGTGGGGATCCGTCTCGATATGCCCGTGGACGCCGATTCTCGGTGGAATAAGCCCATTGACCGATTTGGTTTCCCTGAGCAAGATCTGCTTGCACTCAGCCCCTGTAAAAATCTGAAGATACTCCATTATCATATCGGATCTCAAATAAACAATGCTGAGGATATGCTTGAGCCGATCCGATACGCGCTTGATATATATTTCAAACTAAAACAGAAGAATCCATCTCTAGACACGTTAAATATTGGCGGGGGTATGCCAATCCCCTATGAAAGGAAGAAAGGCTATCCTGTGGAAAAACTCCTTATAAACATTTTTGAAATCCTAAAGGAAGAGGCGGACAAACGGAAAGCACCTCATCCCAATCTCATATGTGAATGGGGACGATATCTGGTGGCACCTTCACAGATCACCGTGTATCGAGTGATCGACACGAAGACCATAACCCATCATAAATGTGCAGCGAAAAAGTGGTACGTCATCGATGGAAGCTTCATGAACGATCTCCCCGATATTTGGGGTGTCGGTCAGAAGTTTATGATCGCACCGACGACTACCACACGTGATAAAGAGATGACTGAGGTCTGGCTCGCAGGATCGAGCTGTGACTCGGATGACATCTATAAAGGGTTCAACGGCAAGCTGACTCTACCCGAATATAACATCACCGAGGACACGAACCCTTACAATCTAGTGGTATTTGATACTGGGGCATATCAGGACCCGCTCGCCTCTCATCACTGCATGCTCTCATCTCCAGCGAAGATCATCATCCAAAATGGACATATCATGGTCTTACGGAAACGCGAGACTGCTGAGGATGTGGGGAAGTTTTTTGGGTGGTAAATTCATTTTTTTCTCATATGGCTACAGCACTTCCTGTCACCTCTTTTATCTTAAGTAATTACAAAAACTTCAATGCGCGCGCACTTAAGGATGCTACGCTTGCCTATCACTCACACATCAAAAAAAACGGAAAGATGTTCTGGGCTATAGCAGGGGCTATGTCGTCTGCCCAGCTTGGGATCACCCTTGCGCCAGCGATCAGAGAGGGTCTCATCCATGGGTTGTCCGTAACTGGAGCGAATCTGGAAGAGTCTTTGTTTAGACTTGTGGCACACACTCATTATAAGGATTTTCCTGATTATCGATATTTCACGAAAGAAGACGATACGAAAATCCTCGAGAATCGTATGCGACGGGTCACTGACACGAGTATTCCTGAGGATGAGGCGTTTCGTGCGGTCGAAAAGTATATGATCCCAAAATGGAAGAATGCATCACAAAGCGGTGTCTCTCGATTCTGGCACGAATATTTTTATGAACTGGTTCTCGAACTTGATCCCGCGATATTCGAAGGCAATCCTCAAGATTGTTGGCTTCTGGAAGCAGCGAAAAAGAATATTCCCATCGTCGTACCTGGACACGAAGACTCAACTTTCGGTAATATCTTCGCATCATATGTAAAACATGGAGATTGTAGAGCGACGTGTGTCAAGTCTGGAGTGGAGTATATGGTGGCATTCTATGATCAGTATCAGGAATTATCGAAGGGTGAGGGTATCGGTTTCTTCCAGATTGGCGGAGGAATCGCGGGAGATTTCCCCATCTGTGTGGTACCCTCGATAAAGTACGATCTTGAAGAAACAGTGAAGCCCTGGGCATATTTCTGTCAGGTATCAGACTCGACTACCTCCTATGGATCGTATTCGGGTGCGACCCCGAACGAGAAAATTACCTGGGACAAACTCACGAAAGATACGCCTATGTTTGTGATCGAGTCAGACGCCACAATCGTGGTGCCTCTGATGTTGAAAGCATTGCTTGAATGTAAGGAAAATCCTGGCGAAGCAGACAAACTGATCGCACAGTACAGTCATTGAAATGACTTTTTTTGAATCAAGGGTCGAGGTCTTTGTCATCCCGACCACTTCGACCATGCTCAGTGCAGGCTCCGTGGGGAGATCCCGTTTTGCAAATGGTTTATAAGGTTTTCTCAATTTATTCGAAAGCGATTTCTCCGCCCCCGCCGTGTCATCCTGAGCGCCGACTTTGTCGTGCATTCTCGATGCAATCGGAACCTGTCGAAGGACGGCGGGGAGTCGAAATGACGACATCAGTATCAACGTATTAGAGATTAATGGAGATTACTTATTGCATTATTTTTTATGAAACCCATCTCAATTATTTCCCAAACTTCTATCGAAAAGTCTGATGCTGTCATCATCAGTGCTCCTTATGAGAAAACCGCTTCTTTTCGGAAAGGGACTCAATATGGTCCCAAGAAAATCATTGAGTGTCTCGATACCGAGCTAGAGTGTTTTCATCGCGATTTCTTGACTACACCAAAAGATCATATCGTCATTTCCTCCTTACCCGAACACAGTCTCACCGATCTTACTCCAGAGGAGGCGCTTGCTTATGTTACGGACTCGTGCTCAGGTGTCGTAGATAAGAATATATTCCCCATCCTTCTCGGTGGAGAGCACTCTGTCTCATTGGGTTTACTTCAAGCTCTGAGCAAAAAATACGATCCCAAAGACGTGACGATTGTGCAGATCGACGCACACTGTGACCTTCGCGATAACGATGCAGACTATAGTGAGAATCCTTCACGTCTGGCACATTCGTGTGTTATGCGTCGCGGACATGAGCTTGGGTATCGACTAGTGCAGGTGGGAATACGCACGTATTCCCAAGATGAATATGATTACTTTACTCAGCATAAAGATTCTATTAGTGTCTTTGAGTGGGGACTAGAGGATATACCTGAAATACGGGAAATTCTTGGTTCTATCAAGACTAGATATGTGTATCTCACGATCGATGTGGATGGCTTCGACCCTGCGCACATGCCAGGTACTGGCACGCCAGTGCAAGGCGGACTTGAGTGGTGGTATGGAGTTCGACTGATCAAGTCACTGATCCAGAAATATACCCTTATCGGCGCTGATATTGTGGAAGTCTCACCCATGCAAGACTCGGTAGTCACCGAATACGGAGCAGCTCAACTCGTCCACGACATCATCTCGCACAAGTTTGCAGACTTGCTAAAAGTATAAGCCCTCCACATTTCGGGCGTATCCCTTAGCGTCCTTCTATGAGCGGTGGACCGGGCTCGAACCGGCGACCTTCTCCTTGGCAAGGAGACATTCTACCACTGAACTACCACCGCTGTGCCGAGAGCGTGAGTCGAACACGCATCTGACGCTCTTCAGGCGCCCGCCGTGACCACCTTGGCTATCTCGGCTATCTGTCGGTATTGTACCAAAAGAATACATCGCTGTGAGCTTATTTTTGACAAGAATTCTATTCTATTGCCCTCCACATTTCGGGCGTATCCCTTAGCATATTCCCGCTGCGGGCTACGCGCTCAATTGTTGGCGGGCATTGTCATCTCTAAACTCCCCGCCGATTCGCCAGTTGGCGAAGGCGGAATCGTTAAGAGCTGTCAATGTGCGCCTGGATGGAATCGAACCATCGACATCCATTTTATAAGAATGGCGCTCTACCACTGAGCTACAGGCGCGTCGGGCGCGGTAAGAATAGTGCTCCCTAAAAGTACCACTGCTTGCCCGCCTCTGGCGGGAGCTACAGACGCAT
>JAYRHC010000030.1:0-4651 GCA_041907525.1 Candidatus Woesebacteria bacterium | reverse complement strand
TCAAAGACATTCTAGAGACAGGATCAAAGACCGATCTTGAAACAAAATCCAACGAGCTACAGCAGGCCATGACCAAGATCGGATCAAGCGCCCAGCCAGCAGGTGAAGCACCAGGACAAGCAGGCGCAGGCCAAACCCCACCCGCAGGAGATAAGAAAGTAGAGGAGGGAGAAGTAGTAGGATGAACAAATTCTAAAATATATGTTGTCGGCTTATCATCGATCTAAACAATTAAGATCACGGGAACGGTCAGACACATTGCTGAAAGAAAAAGAAGAAGAATTATTGAGGATCTCCGAGCTTGATGGATATAAGACAGAACAGCTTTCAAAGATCGCGGTACTTGGAGTCGCAGATAACAGACATGTGCAAGGTCACAGAGACCTGTTCTCTAAAATCCTGGGTCATGCAGTAGACATTAATACATTTGATATTACCACAGAGCATCTTTCAGGAGAAACGCAAGTATATGCACAGGACGTCACAGAAGCCATACCGCACGGTCCATATGATATCGTATATTCGCATGTATTACTGAAGTTTATTCCGAAAGAGAAGCAGATGAGGGTGATTGATAATTCGGTCGCTGCCTTGAAACACGGAGGTATCGCGATACACGTATTCGGTATAGGACCAAGATACAAAGAAAACGATACGTCACTGAATGAAATAAATTCCCACTGCAAAGTGAACGGGTTACAGAATAGATTTGTATCGCTACCCTCAGGAGGAACAGCAGTAGTGCTACGTTCGATCAAGATTACAAAATAACATATATGTTTTCCCTTACGTCTAAAAACAGCAGTCTAAATGTGAGCAAGACATTATTGATTATCCTCCATATAGTGGTCCTTTCTTTCATCATAGTATATGTTCTCAGTTTACTACGTACCATCACATTGTTACAGATGCGTGTCGAGAACCAGGAACAAACCCAAAAAAATAAACTGATACAGCTGCGAAATGAGCTGAATCGAGCAAATAAGATGAAAAATGCCCTTCAATTTTTCAATGGAATGCCCCTCGTCGAGCGGCCTTTACCTTTAGAATACATTCCTGATAGTTTGGTGAATACTTCCGCACCTCCTGAGCAGACGCTCGAATCAAATGATCAGGAACAAAAAGACCAGACGCTATTCACGACCACATACAAGAATATAGCGGTCGAAATCAAACGCAAAAACTTTTCGGAATACACCTTACAAAGTCTCAATCAAGACACTGGGAAAGAAATAGTAACTAAAATTATTACGTTCCCCGAATCTGTAACCTGCAGTAGTTCTGTGAAATGGGGCAAGTCGACCTACCAATACGTGCCAGAACAGCAGATTATTATGGTAGAAATTCCTTGTTCAACCACGATAAAAACATATGTTCTAAGAGAGAACGTAAGTCATACGGATTCGTATGGAATGGGTGGTATCTCAGGTTTGATCCAAATTAATTTTGTCAAGTAAGAATAGTAGATAACTATGTCTGATTATTATTCCACTCTCGGTGTCTCCAAGTCTGCAACGACTGATGAGATAAAGTCCGCGTATAAGCGGAGGGTGGTGGAGTGGCATCCCGATCGGAATAAGTCCAAAGAAGCGCCTGAGATGATAAAGCAAGTGAATAAGGCGTACGAAGTATTGTCTGACTCACAAAAACGTTCGATCTACGATCAAGTGGGACATGAAAATTATGAGAAACGCGGATCGTCCGCTGGCGCAGGAGCCGGGCAAGGATGGCCGGGTGGAGGAAGCTACCAGTATTACTCCAGTAGCCCTGGAGGAGTCGGAGTAGACTTCGACTTCGGAGGAGGTGCTGGAATTGAGGACATTTTCGAGACGTTCTTCGGCGGAGGAAGCCCATTTGGTGGAAGCACTGGGAGAGGAAGACAGAGACGCAGTGTCTTCGAGCTGACGCTAACCTTCGATGAGGCAGTGCGTGGAGTCACCAAACAGACAGTCATCAGCGGACAATCCAAAGATATCAAGATACCTGCAGGGGTGGATGATGGCACGAGAATACGGTTTAGTGATTTTGATGTAATCGTACATGTGAAACCGCATCCATTTTTCAAGCGTGAGGGGCAAGACCTGCAGTACGTGATGGACATTCCGTATACCACCGCAGTCTTGGGAGGAGTCGTGCGGGTACCGCTGGTAGAGGGTCATATCGACCTAAAGGTACGTGCAGGTACACAGTCGGGGACAGTGGTGAGATTGTCTGGTAAGGGAATACCATATCCGAATCGTAATCAGTGGGGTGATTTTTACGTGACCTACAAGGTGCACGTCCCCCAGAGAGTGTCTGCAAAAGCGAAGAAACTGCTTGAGGATCTGCAGAAAGAGATTGCGTAGGAGTGACAATCCTTGAATTGTCACTCCAACAAGAACATACAGTATCATTGTACTATGCTTCAACAGCGTAAACAGTTGCGGTTGAAAGGATGGGATTATGGGCAGGGATGGTATTTTGTGACGGTGTGTACTCTCGAAAAACACGAATATTTGGGGATCGTCGAGAAAGACATCTGCACCCTCAGTCCTGCAGGTATGATCGTCGACAGATGCATCCAGACGGTGACTCAGCATTTTCCTCACGTTGTTATCGTAGAGTATGTGGTAATGCCAAATCATTTACACATTATTATGCATATTAAACATGCCGTAGTGGACGCAGATCTGCGTCCACTACAATCAGCGACAAGAATATGCAAAACGATTAGTCCACAACAGAGAACAAAAATATTCCTTTCCAAAGTGATTCATGGGATCAAATCAAGCTCCACAAGAATAGCAAATAGGAATAACCGTAGACTTATGTGGCAACGCAGCTTCTACGACAGGATTATTCGGAATGAGCGAGAATACCAGGAACTATGCGCTTATATCCGCAACAACCCTAGAAACTGGTATGAGGATAGTTTATACGCACCAAAATAATACTAATTTCTGGTAAAATACCCGCATGAAAACATACGCAGGAGCACTCAAACGAGGGGAATTTATCCTCTACCAAGGCAATATATGCCAAGTCATGAAAACAGAATTCTATTCTCCGGGGAAAGGTTCTGCCCTGATGCACACCAAGCTCAAGAACGTCCAGACACTGAAAACCGTGGACTATGCATTCAAGTCCAACGAATCTGTCGAGACTGTGGATGTAAACAGTATCGAGATGCAGTACATGTATAAGGACTCCGACTCTCTCCATTTCATGAACCAGCAGACATATGATCAGGTGTCTGTGCCGGTCGCGATGGCGGAAGGGTTCGCACAGTACCTGAAAGAAGGAGACAAACTATTTGTATTTATGCACGAGGATACCGCACTTTCCGTGCGCGCCCCGCTTACGGTGCATCTTAAAATAGTAAGTACGGAAAACGCAGTAAAAGGAGACACTGTTTCCAATGCCCGCAAACCCGCTACCACAGAGACAGGAGCTGTCGTTATGGTCCCCTTGTTCGTGAAGGAAGGGGAGGTCGTCACCATTAACCCTGAGACGGGGGAATATGTAGGAAGAGCGTCGCAGTAACTCTCCAAGTCGACAGTCGACAGTCGTCAGTCGTCAGTCGACAGACTGCTGTTCTTTGAGCTTGTCGAAGGGAGGAGTCCCTATTTCATTAAACTAGATCCCGAATCAAGTTCGGGATGACACATTAGAGGAATCCTTCGACTGATTCGGCGGAGAGAGGGGTTTCGAAAGTACAACCCCTTCCGTCCGCTTAGAGCTTGCGCTTGAGCGGACGCCTTCCCCCAGGAAGGATACTTTTCACCTAAGAATGCTAGTTGAACAGCTTCAGAAGTTCCTTGCAGTTACGGATCGTGGCGGGGGTGTATTGATGGGAGAGCCCGATACGTTTCGCCTCCGCACTTACTTTCTCAAGCCCTACCACTTTGCGAACTTCACCCAGTAATCCGACTTCTCCGATAAATACAGATTCTCCCGGTAGGGCAACGTCTTTCACAGATGAGATGATAGAGGCGATGACCGCAAGATCAGCAGCGGGAGACTTGATATCTACGCCACCCGCTACATTTACGTATACATCGTACATGTCCAGATGAACTCCCATATGACGCTTGATAACAGCAAGCAGGAGAAGGACTTTGTTGTAGTCGATCCCATTCACTACCCTGCGGGGCATGGGGAGTGAGGTCTTCGTGGCGAGCGACTGGACTTCAAAAAAGAGTGGACGCTTGCCTTCCATGACACCTGCGATGGACCTGCCAGGGACGTTAGTTTCTTTGCCATCGCCTTGGCTCACGAATACGAGTGGGTTATCGACCTCAGCAAGTCCAGTGCTTGTCATCTCAAAAATCCCGATCTCATCCGTCGAGCCGAACCGATTCTTATTCGCCCGCAGTATCCGAAAATGCGAAACCTTCTCTCCTTCGAAGGAAAGTACGGTGTCTACCATATGCTCGACGATCTTCGGTCCCGCGACGTCGCCGTCTTTCGTGACGTGGCCGATCAGTATCATGGCGATATGCTTTTCTTTCGCGAGGCGCACAAGCTGGAGCACACACTCACGCAGTTGAGAGACTGAGCCTGGAGTGCCCTCCTGAAGCTTGGAGTACAGCATTTGAATAGAGTCAATCACCACGATCTCAGGCTTAGTCTCCATCGCCTCGATCCCTGCGATAATGCCTTCGATCTGGAG
>JAYRHC010000029.1:0-5817 GCA_041907525.1 Candidatus Woesebacteria bacterium | reverse complement strand
GTTCTCCAATCATCAAAACCTGTGCTTGTGGATTTCTATGCAGACTGGTGTGGGCCGTGCAAAATAATGGGGCCTGTACTTGAAGAAATCGCATCCGAGACACCAGGGGTGGTGGTAGCAAAAGTAGACGTTGATTCTGCGTCAGAGATAGCTACGGAATATAATATCTCATCCATCCCCACATTCCTCATGTTCGTGAAAGGTGCAGTGGTCGGGCAGTCAGTAGGGGCTGTTGGGAAGGCACAAATTAAGAAAATGATCGCTAGTGCGACACAATAGTTATTCGATGATTGCTCGCTCGTCGTCACTTGCGATTACCCGGAAACCCACATGGTTTTGGGATGCGAAAAAGAGCCCCTCTCCCACACCCGCAGAAAGAAGGAAGTGCTTCTCTCCGCCCGTGAGATAGAATGTTTCTGAGATCTTATCTACTGCAGCTGTTGACTGCTTGAGGATTATCTGCAAGGAAGAGTTGGTGATGATCGCCCTCCCGTCATCAGTACTCAAAAAGTCTTCCACATCCTGAGTGATAGTGGTCATTCCGAGCCCATATTTACGCGCTCTTTTCGCGAAATTCCGCAGATATCCCGCAGAATCCTTGTTTTTTATAAGATACCAGGCCTCGTCCACGATCAGTACCCTGTTTTTCTTCTCCCTGCGGACCCTGTTCCAGATGAAATCAAGGACGATATACATCGCCACAGGACGCAAATTTTCTTCCAAATCACGGATACCAAACACTGTAAAGGGATTCTTAATATTGAAGCTGGACTGCTGATTGAAAATGCCCGCGGCAGAACCCTTCACATATTTCTCGAGCCTGTCCGAGAGCTCTCTTGCCTCTGGTGTTTCCATACCCAGGAATGCCTTATACACATCCTCTAGGTAAGGTGGCTGGTTCTTAAATGTTGATGGATCGGGAGTGATCCCTCGGTTTTGATATACCGCTACTAAAGCACGGTCAAGCATCGCATCCTGGACAGGGGTGAGCTCCCCCATCATCACTCGCAGGAGTGAGTGCAGGTCGAGAATCTTGTTCTGCAACTCATCGGGCTCCACAAAATCTTGGGGTAGTTCAAAGGGGTTGATCTTATATTGTGACGATATGGAGAATTCCACGAACTCGCCACCCATGTTATTACACGCCTTAGCGTATTCGTTTTCGGGATCTATGATGATCACGTCGATCCCCATAGTCAGCAGACGGATAGACTCAAGTTTTACGAGAAAACTTTTCCCCCCGCCCGACTTGCCCAATATCACAGAATTCGCGTTCTCAAGTGTAAAGCGGTCAAAAATAATCAGACTCCCATCGTGTTGATTAACCCCATACAATATTCCCTCGTTACGCGTAAGGGATGCGGTAGAGAATGGAAACGTCATCGCAAGAGAAGTGGTGTCCATATTACGCCATACCCGAAGCTTGTCGTTGAAAATGGGCAGGCAAGACTTGAATCCCTCTTCCTGTTCGAGAAGTGAGCTTTTCGCGACTATAAGAAGTGATGCAAGAGTAGAGTCTACCTCTTTCGTAAGATTGTCGAGCTCCTCCTTGGTATCAGCAGGTATGGTCACATACAGCCCGAACTGGAAAAACCGTTCAGCACCTTTCGCGAGCTCAGACTGGACAAGGAGGGCGTCGTCAAGCTGTACTTGTACTGTGGGGTCGACCACATGCCCGCTCTTGATATCTGATTCTATCGTCGCCTGCATCTGTGCAATCTTATTTTTTAGCTCATTTAATATTTCTTTACTTTCGGTCGGGTAGATAAACATCGAGATAAAAAGCGGATAGTCGAATGTGATCAGACTATACAGCCAGTTCGCAGAGACATATCGCGGATATCCCACGATGTAGAGGGTGCGATAATACCGCGCATCGATCTTAATCTGGTTAAAATCCACATCTACCAAAGAGGGTGCGATCAGATCTTTTATTGACACGGCGCCGTTGGCCACAATACTACCGACAGATTGAGACTCTGTCACCGGGGAGAGCTTTTGTTTTTTGGGGAACAAGCTAAACATAGAGATCACTGACTCATAATGGGGCTCGTATACGTGTCGATCGGCGCAAGCTGTCTACCCACTGCCGAAGGGTTATATACATTGTAAAACAACTCAACAATGTCCTGTTTCTGGGCAATATTCGCCCTGAGACCGATCTTCGCCAACAACCGCAGCAAATGATCGCGCTTCGGGTAGAGAGATGTCTTAGCCCTGCTTACCACGTATTCCTTGCTCATGTGCTGCATACCCGATGCCCCCATCTCCATAGGGTTAAAGGGGATGACGAAAAAAAACCGTTTTTCCAATACGCTGTTTTTCTTAATGACCGTCTTAATAAACTCCTGGTAATCTTGGAGATGTTTCGCGAGTGCCGGGTTCTTCTGTTGCTGAGTTTTCACTTTTAGATATTCCAAATAGTTTGAAATGTCCATCTTTTTCGATAAGATCACAATCTGGACGGGAAACGAGAGAGAATTGAGAAGATTGCTATATGCATAGATAATGGAGTTCTGTTCTTCGGAAGAAAGGAGGTAGAAATTTACCGCGCCCACCTCAATGATCGTCGCAGCAGCGTTGCCTCGGATGAGGACAATGTCATCCATCACATCCTCAATCTCGATGAAGTCCTGTGTCGTCCCCTTAATTGGTGAAGTTGGTTTCTTGGTTGACATGCTGATAAAAACAAGTACATATTAGACCAAAATCCATCAACTTGCAATGGAGCTGGAGACCTCTACATCATCTCTCTGCTTATAAACTCAAAATTTGGTTGACTCTGGTTGTTTATCGTGATCGTAACCTTATCAAAGAGATAGCTGCCTGAAGAATCGATGATCTCGACCACATACTCTCCTTCGGGAAGTGGATTAAATGTCGCGAAAACACCGTGAGGGTTCGTTTTCAGGATCCGGAGGACGGAGTTTGACTTCTGGTCTCGGATATATAACAAAACACCAGGAAGGGGTATGTGGCGCTTGTTATACACCACCCCAGTGAATACAGGGTGCTTGGTGATCTGTGGTTGTTTCATGACGGCGACCTTCGGCTGTTCCGTCGTGACCGATACGACGGGTACTTGTTTCGAAGTCTCTTCCCTGGGGCGTACAGGAGGGTTGATCACGAGTTTCTGTTTTAGGAGTGATTGAACGCGGATATGATGATCTGTAGGATCTCTTTGCTCGTTCTCCGATTGATGTTTCGCGGACAAATATGCGGTGAGCTTTTCCCTGCTATCCGCATGAGCCATGATGATGTGTGGGTCGGCTTCGAAATACAGCTCGTCGAAAATACTAAGTGCTTTGTCGTGTTTTCTGAAAACGTACTGTGTCGGCGAGTTGAGTCGTCTTACCAGATTGCGTATAAACACATCGAGCGGTCGGTCGTTAATCGGAACGAACGCGAAGAGAAGCCCCACGGAAAGAATAAGCACCCCAATGATAATATTGAGGATCTGTATAGGGATGGCAAGAAAAAACAGATACCCTATGACCCCTGCGAGCAGCACAAAGCCAAATTGCCTCACGGTCATAAAACCGATTAGTTTGAATTCAAACGTAGTGATTTGGCGTGGGATGGGATGGAGATCCATAGGAAACAACATCCCAGTGTAACAAAAAGCCACACAAACAGGAAGAAGAAGTTGGCCTCATCGATACATAAGTGGTTTCTGTACGTCGGGGAGAACGAGACTCATGCGGCGTTCAGACACGTTGATGCGCTCGACATAGACTTGGATTTTCTGCCCAACCTGGAGGTTTTCACTTCCCCGAAGTTTTGATATATGGACAAGCCCCTCAACACCTGGCGCGAGGCGAACAAAATATCCATATCGTTCTTGGCGCACGATCTCACCATCGATAAGCTTGTCTTTCGGATAGGTATCCTCGATGCTTTTCCAGGGATCAGGAGTGAGGCGTTTCAAAGAAAGATTCAGCTTCATATCGGACTGATTTTTCTCGACAACATATGCCTTTATGATCTGTCCTGGACGCACGAAGGCGCTCGCATCCGTGACCTTTTCCCAAGAAATTTCTGAGATATGGATAAGGCCTTCGACTCCGAAGACCTCGCAGAAAATGCCAAATTCTGAAGTTCCCAGGACTTGTGCGTCATAGACCCCACCAACCTCTATCTCACCAAACTGTTTCGCGAGATCTTTACTCGATAGGGAGCTTACCACAGCCTTCTGTGAAACCACGAGTCTATTTTTCTGCTCATCAACTTCAAGCACCCGTACTTTAATCTTCTGTCCAGACAGTTTTTCAGGATTGTCCATGAACTCCGGCAAGAGCTGAATCTTCGGGATCACTCCTCGTACTCCCATGAAATCTACAAATAGACCACCCTTCCCATATTCGCCGCAAATAACATCGATAGACTCTTCGGCAACTTTTTTATCTGCGAGGATTGTCCACTTCCCTGTATCGAAAAACCGAGAAAGAGACACGACAGGGTGACCCTCTCGACTCTCGGGGGATATGACGCGAACCTGAATCTTTCCACCGATTTGTAAGTAAGGTAAGTAGGTACTAATCTCTTTCGTTTCCCTATCTCCAAGAATGGCGAGGGCCTTTCCACCGATATCAAACCACGCACTGCTTTTCGAAATGGAGACGATCGACGCTTCAAGCTCTGTATTTTTCTGGAGTATGGGCTGTTTCGTATGAGACTCACCGAGAAGCTGAGCCATGATGGATGAGGTCTGGGGGGTTGATGTTTGTTGATTTTTTTGGGGCATAGAATAATGATTCCTTTTGTCCGAAGACAGCCTGAATCGTACTACACAAGGTGTCTTTTTTCAACACGAAGCACCAAACCTTCCCAATTCCCGCATATTTACCGCGTTATTCCCGATCGATAATCTGGTAAAATCAATCTATGGATTTTTGCATCGACACTAACGTACTATTTTCCTTCCAAAAAGGAATCAATCTTGGCGATTCTCCGGGGGAAGTCGCGAGGACATTAGTGAACGTGGGGAAGAGTAAGAAGGCACGATTTTTCATGCCGCCTCGTATCGTAGAAGAGCTCACCTATCTCATCGAACCTGATGCGAAACAATCGGTGGACGAACTGCTTACTCAGATCACAGTCCAATCACCAACCACGCACAACCAGACTATTGGGGTGCAAGTCTTGTACGATTTCGTCGATGAATGTCGACTGCGCACTCGGCAAGGACTGCATATCGCAGATGAGATCATCATCCAAACAGCACAGTCTTATCTGCAAAAAGCAGAAATGTCGAAAGTCGACTTTCAAAAATCTCTTCAACCAATTAAAGAAAGTTTGCGACTCAGATATCGCAACGCCACACGGACAGGATTCATCGATAGTGTGGCAGACCTAGACCTTCTGTTCTTATCGAAAGAGACGGACTCACACCTGGTAAGCGCAGATGAAGGGGTGGTAATCTGGGGTCGGAAAATGGGCGTGAAGGAGATGAGTCTTCCAGTCTTTGGTGATACGATCCGCAAGCTTCTTCTATGACGTCACTTTCGGGGCTGAAGGTGAGGTGTCCATGGGCACGCTGGTTTCCTCAGGTATAAGACTTGAGAAGAATCTGACTAACTTGTCGGTAATCGTCTTGGGGGGGTTGGTCATAAGCATAAGATGTTGGTTCAGGATAGCATTCACCGCCACCTTGGTCTCGGTATTCGGGAGCACAAGATAGCTGTGTGCATAGTACGGACCATGAGTGACCAGTACCAGGATCTGATGCCCGAGTCGTTCATCGAAGTAATAATGCGACAGAATATCCCATCGCAACATCACTCCCGCAGTCTCCACACCAAACACGGTAATACGATT
>JAYRHC010000028.1:0-7644 GCA_041907525.1 Candidatus Woesebacteria bacterium | reverse complement strand
GTGATTCTCCGCCCATGCTCACGGGCGGAGGGAATAACCTATAGTAATTATCTCAGAGAGAGAGAGAATTTTCAAGGGGTTGTGGGCGCCAATAGAAGGCATCAGGCGCGTGGTGAATGGTCCTTCGGCAAGCTCCCTACTTAGGCGTCGTGCCCGCAGTGCTCTCGCACAAGCGAGGCAGGCGGGGGCAGGCAGGATAAACTCCTGGCGGAAATGATATACAGCGAAAAGTGTATTCGAGATGTATGGAGGGGCAACGTCAAATTTCTGCAGCGGAAATGTCTGAGGAGTCAAATTCTATCGAGTGAAATACAATGTTCGACGAGTTTTTACGCGAAGAAATTGGATGTTGCCCAGAAAACATTGGTTACTTGAATACAGTGACCTTCCTGTCCTTTCTGAGGATATATCCTTCTATCTTGGGATAGGGTTTCTTGAGTACTGCTGATTCGGGGATGAGGATCTTCCCGACATAGTCGGGGATTTCCTGATATGTTTTGCCGATGATTTTCACATGCGATGCGTCGAACCAATACACCTGCGCCACATGATAATCTAATTCCGATTCAACAATCAGATAATCACTTGGATTCGCTTCAGCTTTCATCTTCTCAATGTACGACCGCAAATTCTCTTTCGTAGGGACAAAAATCTGACGAGTCTGTGCGAATCGAGAGCTCGTACTCATGAAATTCCACACGAGCAAGGCGATAATGACTGCGATAATAACCTTGGATACAGGTCGTAATCCATCAAGACACATGATCACCAGAATCATAAGCGCAGGCGAGCTAACGATAAGATAACGCGGCAAGAAAAGAGAAGTGGTAAACTGCGCAAGTATCCAGACGATGATACCAGGAAGAAGAGTCCAGAGAAGAAGCGGAAACAGTGTCCGATTCTCGGATTTAGATTTCTGCAGGTAGGCAAGGAGAATCAGCCCATAGATCAGGAATGAGAATGGACGAACATCGAACTTAAAGTTCGAGAACGTATCATGTCCTAGTGTTATAAGACTGGGTATCGTGATGAGATTCGTAAATGTGGGCCTGGGTACCCAAAAGGGGACCGATGTCCCGAAATGGTGAGCACTGATGAAAAGCGTTAACCAAGGGACAAAGAGAACGAGCGGTGCGAAGAATAATAGAATAGGTACGTAATTATTCTTCACGAGTCGCACAAGCTTCCCCCTTTCGGAAAAGTTCGATGTGAGCAGATATACCATCTGGACTCCGATGATAAGAAGAATGAAATAGTGAGTGTACAGTCCGACCAATGTCACGACCGCATACCATCCCCATCGTTTCCGAAGCAAGAGATACCAGGAAAGACTAGCGAGCCAGGCTGCCATGGTATACATCCGCGTCTCGAACGCATAACTCGTCATCAATGGATGTAGACTGCCCATCACGAAGACCAATACAGAGATAATCCCTATGTTCATCTTGGTGAATTTGCGAAGGAACAGGACAATGGTAGTCAAGGTGAGGATGTAAAACAGAACAGAAAGAGATCTGGTCGCAGCTTCGGATGTTCCAAATAGCGTTATCCATATACGAAGCAGAATGAAGTACAGCGGTGGACTGAAATCATGAGCGCAGAGGCGGAGTATCTCGATGAAGGGCTTCTGTGCCATGAGCACAGAAAATGCTTCGTCGCGCCAGTAGGATTGGATGAGTAATGGGAATAGCATAGTAAACTTAACTCAAATTATTTCTGGGTAACATCCAATTTCTTCGCGTAAAAACTCGTTAATAACTCTCGAATCATGCACCTGTAATACATTTTGACAATCGTCATTGCGAGAAACGAACGATAATATGAAGCCCCGCGGAGCGGGATCCACGTTACTGTATTCCGACAAAGTCGGAAACAGTATCGGGACAATCTCATGGGTATATGGGATTGCCGCGTCGTCCGCCGATTCGGTGGACTCCTCGCAATGACGCGTAAATACTTTATTAACTAGATCCCGAATCAAGTTCCCCGAGACAATCGGGACAGGCGGGATGACGAGCATTTCGCCTATCACCATTTCACTTCTTCTCCGTCACTTTATACACCAGTTTTTTACCGAACAAGAGACGTGTGTGTGCATCGAGAGCGGGTACTGAAGAAAGAAAGAATGAAACGATGGGGAGGACGTACCACTGGAGTGCGAGGATAATGATATTCTGGGGCTTCGTTTTAATATCGAGTTTATTCCGAATAAGAATATCCACTATTGTATATACTATGAGCATCGAGCTACCTAGAGTCAGGATAAGACCCGATATTTGGGGAAGAATAAACCCCATGACGGTGCGTTTAAACACAGGATTAATGATCGGGGTCACTGTCGCAAATATCGTGAGAATAAAAAATGAGGTAGGCCACAGCAGATGATTGATACTCATATACAGTATTTTCCTAAGTTTGGGCAGCAGTGGGATATGTGGAGTATTCCAGAGCCTGGACCAGGCATATGCGATATCTGAGACACCCCACGCCCATCGTTTCTCCTGCTCGTACCTACTCATGAATGTGCGTCTCATGGTCGCTGCTTGCACCGCATCGCCATTGATCATGGTATATAGAGGCACAGTCATCACCTTCGTGCCATAGAGGAAATACGCCTGCAGATGGATGTGCCAGTCTTCGGGAATAATATCTACATCCCAGTACCCCACATCCTGGATAAGCTTGAGACTGGTGGAATACGTCGATATCTGGATAAGATTCGCCTTGTCCTCGAGTGTAGCGAGCCTGAGAATCGATGAGAGAGAAGCCTGCATTCGCACATAAAAAGATAACTTCCAGAAATTGTTATAGAGCAGCACAGGTGCCCAGTAAAAGTGATACTGGCGATCTTCATCCGTAAGAAAGGTGTGAGTGAGGTATGAAAAATAATTATTCGGAAGTTTACTGTCTGCGTCGCAGATCGTGAGAACTGTCATCGCAGGATCGTAGCCTCGGGGGATCACTACTTGGCTCACTATCTCCTTTACTGCCCAGGTCTGATTACTTGCTTTACCTGGGATTTCCTCTGCCGATAACTCATGGTAGGTGGCAAATATATCGACCATACCACCGAATATTTCACGAAGTTTCTGCTCTTTCTCATGTGCCGCACTCTCGCGACTTTCAAACCCTAACACCACGTGCAGGTTCCCTTTCCAAGGATAATCATTCGATACGATGCATTGGATCGTCTCTGAGATCTTGTTCACCGTCTCTTGGTAACACGGGATGATGATGAAGTGCTGCACGTCTCTAGCACCTCCCAACTTTTTCACGAGTGAGACTTGAGAGATCTGCTGTGCCTGGAGGATCTTCAGATATGCGACGACTGTCCGTACCGCATTTTTCGCAGCCTGCAAAAGAAAGTTTAAGTCGAAGGCGATGATGCCATACGCCACCAGTGCAGGATGGAAGGGCGACAACCACAAGGGGATTGTTACGATGATCCACGTGCTGAGGGTTATCGCTATCTCTGCGAAACGTGATGAATAGAGCCAACGCATAATAGATTACCTCCGTATTATAGCTGCGAAACCACCATCATGCATCACCTATCTCGAACCGAATCGTTTTTCGATTTTATGTTCTTGACTTTTGGATGGAGCTCCTCTACTATACGCTTCAGCAATATCGCATCGCTACTTTTATCAATTATTCACTAGAATATTATGGCAGACGGCGTTTTTCAGCGAACCAAACCACACTTAAACATTGGTACCATCGGTCACGTGGACCATGGGAAGACTACCACCACTTCCGCTATCCACTACTACTTGTCCAAGAAAGGACAAGCTAAGTTTCTCAAATACGATGAGATCGATAAAGCTCCCGAAGAAAAAGCTCGTGGAGTCACCATTAACATCCATCACTCAGAATACGAGACGGATAAGCGTCACTACGCACACATTGATGCTCCAGGCCATGCTGACTACATCAAGAACATGATCACCGGTGCAGCACAGATGGACGGAGCAATCCTTGTCGTATCTGCTCCCGATGGTCCAATGCCCCAGACACGTGAGCACATACTGCTTGCTCGTCAAGTCAACGTTCCTGCGATTATCGTGTACCTTAACAAATGTGATATGGTACCGGATAAAGAGATCATTGACCTGGTCGAAATGGAAGTCCGTGATCTTCTTACGAAGTACAAGTATCCTGGAGACACCATCCCTGTTATCCGTGGTTCATCCCTGAAGGCACTTGAGGATGATCCAGAGTCTCTCGCAGCTATCGGGAAACTCATGCAGACGGTCGATGACTACATCCCAGAGCCCGTACGCGCACTCGACAAACCATTCCTCATGCCGATCGAGGACGTATTCACCATCTCAGGACGTGGTACGGTAGTCACAGGACGTGTTGAGCGTGGTATTGCTAAGGTTAATGAAGAGCTCGAGATCGTCGGTATCACCGATACGAAAAAAACAGTTATTACGGGGATCGAAATGTTCAAGAAGTCTCTCGATCAGGCTCAGGCAGGAGACAACACAGGACTTCTCCTTCGAGGTATCGAGAAAGACCAAGTACAACGTGGCCAAGTAGTCGCGAAGCCCGGCTCTGTAACGCCGCATACTGAGTTTGAAGCGGAGATCTATGTACTCAAGAAAGAAGAGGGTGGACGACACTCGCCATTTTTCAAGGGATATCGTCCCCAGTTCTACATCCGTACGACTGATATCACTGGTGAGATAGAGCTTCCCGCAGGTGTTGAGACAGTAATGCCAGGAGACAATGTCAAGATTAACGTTAAGCTCATTTATGCCGTAGCGCTTGAAGAAGGACTGAAATTCGCAATTCGTGAAGGCGGACACACGGTGGGAGCAGGAGTAATCACTAAGATCAGTAAATAACATTGCATAACACTCTACCCGCTTATTGATCAAGCGGGTAGATTTATCCGTTTGGATCAAGCACGTTTCCATATGCCAAAAGGTAGAATTCGTATCCGGCTCAAATCGTATGACTATCGTCTCATCGACGAGACGTGTCAAAAGATTGTCACTTCTGCATTGCAGACCGGTGCCTCTGTGAAAGGACCCATCCCACTTCCTACGAAACAAGAGATGTTCGTCGTCAATAAAGCTCCCTTCATCGATAAAAATGCACGCGAATACTTTGGTTTGAAGACCCACAAGCGTCTGGTCGATATACAAAACCCAACAAATCAGACGATTGATACGCTCATGCATCTCGAATTGCCTGCGGGAGTCGAAGTCGAAGTGAAGATGTAATCTCTCACTTGAGTTTGTACTTAATTTGGGATATAATTCCCATCTTGTTTGTTGGCTAACTATTTTTTCATTGCTATGCAGCCCGTTTTAATTGTTCAGAAAGGTAAAACTACACAAAAATATGACGAGAGAACCCGTCGTATTCCTGTAACTCAATTGACAGTATCTAACCTCTCACTTGCAGACATAAAGACCCAGGATAAAGACGGATACGACGCACTAAAGCTCACCTCAGGCATCGCAAAAAGAATTGACAAACCTACTCTCGGCTCCCTCAAGAAAAGCGGCATCACTACCATTCCTCGCCTCGTGAAAGAAGTACGCATGAATGCCACGTTCAACGATAGGATGGAAGTAGTCACCGTCGATGGTAAACCCCAACTGAAAGCGGGAGAAATTACTATGACGATCGGTTCACAGATTAGCCCCGCTCTTATCTTCAAAATCGGGGACATTGTCGACGTTACCGGAATATCAAAGGGGAAGGGATTTCAGGGAGTAGTCAAGAGACACAATTTCCGCGGAGGACCCAAGACTCACGGACAGTCTGATCGATGGCGATCCCCAGGATCCATCGGATCAGGAACGACACCAGGTCGCATCAATAAAGGCAAGCGCATGGCAGGACGCATGGGCGGTGACAATATAACGGTGCAAGGTCTTCAAGTCATCAGCATCTCAGAAAATGGACTCGATGTGAAGGGTCTTGTCCCTGGCATTGTGGGATCATCACTCGTTATCAGATTATCGAAAAAATCCCCCTTACTCACATGAAAACACGGTCAGATATTCAAATACCAATAATCGGAGCAGAGAAAACGAAGGAGACGTTTAAGCTTCCTATCAGAATGTTTGGTCAACAGATGAATGCACACCTTCTGACCCAATACGTGCAGATGTATCTCGTAAATCAACGTGAAGGCCACGCCGCGACCAAAGACAGATCGCAGATCACTGCCACCACCAAGAAAATGTATAAACAAAAAGGAACAGGGAATGCTCGTCACGGGAGCGCGAAGGCTCCCATTTTTGTTGGTGGAGGAGTGGTAGGAGGTCCCAAGCCCAAAGACTATTATCTGAAGATGAACAAGAAGCAGAAAACCTTAGCATTTGCGTCTGCCCTTTCCCAGAGAGTCAACGATAGCGAGCTTGCAGTACTCGCGAAAGATACAGGATCCAAAGAGCGTAAGACGAAAGAAATAGCATCTCTTTTCCACACATTCTCATCAGAAGGCTCCATCACGCTCGTCTTACATACTCGAGACGACGTGAATCTGAATCGTATCGCTCGTAACATCAAGAACGTCCACATTGTGAATGTCCAGTCGCTGAACCCGTACGAGATCTTAGAAGGTAAGAAAATTCTCTTTAGTGATAGCGCATTAGCCGAACTTATCAAAACATCCAAACCATAACATGCACACTATTTCTCATATCATCCGAAAAGTAGTCACCGAGAAAGCGGCAAACCAGGAACGGAACCAAGTATACGTGTTCGAGGTTGATACAAAATCATCGAAAACCCAGATCGCTGAGGCGATAAAAACGCTGTACGGAGAGAAACCACTCGCCGTCCGCGTCGTAACACGACCACCCCAGACCAAGAAGGTAGGAAAGAACCGAACGGAAGTGCACACGCCGGTACGCAAGTTAGCCTATGTCCATACAAAGAATCCCATAAGTACCCTTACAAAAACCTGATTATACGTATGAAAACCTCATCTCAACTATTCACCCATCAGAAACCCCACGCTGCGCTCAGCCACATCTTGCCCAAAAATGCGGGACGGGACGCGTCTGGTGTCGTCTCTGTCCGCCATCGAGGGACACGCCAGAAAAGATTCTACCGAACTATTGACTTCAAGAGAGACAAGTTCGATGTGATGGGGAAGATAGAAAGTGTCGAATATGATCCCAATCGCAATGCGCATATTAGCCTCGTAAAATACACAGACGGTGAGATGCGCTATATCCTCGCGCCTCTGGGCATACGGGTCGGAGATCAGATCATGTCTTCAGATACGGCAGATATCGCGATTGGAAACTCCCTACCCATCGCGAATATCCCGGTAGGAATAGAGATACACAATATAGAAATATATCCAAGTCAAGGCGCCAAGATGGTCCGTTCTGCAGGAGCATTCGCGACTATTGTGGCGAAAGAGGGTGATCACGCACAGGTGAAATTATCCTCAGGAGAAGTGCGCAAGCTTATGGGACGCTGCCGCGCTACGATAGGAAGAGTCGGTAATATCGGTCATAAAGACGAAGTCATCGGGAAAGCAGGACGTAATATCCTTATGGGAATACGTCCTACCGTCAGGGGAACTGCTCAGAACCCACGCTCTCACCCTCACGGGGGAGGCGAGGGACGCAGTGGTGAAGGGATGCATCCGAAGACTCCATGGGG
>JAYRHC010000027.1:0-8243 GCA_041907525.1 Candidatus Woesebacteria bacterium | reverse complement strand
TCAGACGTTTTTTGATTTTACTGTGTCACGTTCTCCGCCATGTCATACTGAGCGAGCTTGCCCTGAGCTGAGTCGAAGGGAAGGACGGCGGAGGAGGATCAGCATGTATTCAATCAAAGATCCTGAAACCAGTTCAGGATGACGCAACACTGTGGATATTGAGTACAAACTGTTATACGCTATGAAAAAGACTAAAACAATCCCCACCAACGCACGCTCACCCGTCGTCACCATCCTCGGACATGTAGACCACGGCAAGACGAGTCTTCTCGATTTCATTCGTAAATCTCGCCTCACTACGAAAGAGCATGGAGGCATCACTCAGAAAATCGGCGCCTATGAGGTGGAGACAGGTCTCAAGGATTATCCTGTCTCACGGATCACCTTTATCGATACTCCTGGCCATGAGGCGTTCACGAAGCTTCGCAGTCGGGGTGCCCAGTCGGCAGACATCGCGATCTTGGTCGTCGATGCGAAAGACTCGCTCATGCCACAGACCATCGAGTCCATCGCCCATATTAAAGCATCCAAGATTCCCTTCATCGTAGCGCTGAATAAATGCGATCTCCCCGATGCAGATCCTCAGAAAGTAGAACGCGACCTTCTGAAACACAACATCCAGACAGAGCACCAGGGCGGTGCTGTCCCCGCGGTGAAGATCTCTGCGAAGACAGGTTTGGGCATTCCTGACCTCCTGGAGACCATACTTCTGCTGACCTCCGATCTGAAGCTAACCTATGACCCTGCACATCCGGTGAAAGCGATCATTGTCGAGACGAATAAAGACAGGCGTGGCGTGGTTGCGAGCGTTATCCTCCAGGATGGCGCACTCAAGGTCGGTGATACGATCTATACTGCTGACAATAAGCCAGTGAAGGTACGGGCTATGATGGATGATCTGGGCAAAAGTATGCAGTCCATTCTTCCCTCTACCCCAGCTCTTGTTCTCGGGTTTCATGATGTCCCCGAAGTAGGCACCATCCTAAGTGGACAACCACCCGTGATAGCAGTGGTGCAGTCTACACCAGTCTCCAACGAACCCCTTCACCCTGCGTTTAGCATGGAGGACGTACTCTCACCGAAACACGAAGATCGGAAGCTCGCACTCGTCGTGAAGACGGACTCTCAAGGCTCACTTGAGGCACTTGAGCAATCGCTGTCTGATAACAAGAAGATCGACCTTATCCTCGCAGCGATCGGTGACGTTCATCGCTCTGATATATTCCTCGCGAAGGCGACCGGTGCCATCGTCATCGGTTTCTCCGTGGTAGTCGATGCAGAAACACAAATGCTCGCTCAGCAGGAGAAGGTAGTGATCAAAACGTATAACATCATTTATGAGCTCATAGATGAGCTCGAGGAAGTCGCATCCTTGATAGCCGAGAAGGAAGCTGCCACGAAAAATCTGAGAGGTGAGGCGAAAGTCCTGGCATCCTTTGAAATCAAGGGTGAGAAAGTGTATGGCTTGAGCGTAGTAAAGGGGAAATTGAACACGAATGACGAGATTGAGGTATTCCGCGAAGGTAATAGCTTCGGGAAGGCGAAAATCGTCTCCCTCAAATTCAGGGCAAAAACCATATCTGAGGCTAAGAAAGGGGAAGAGTGCGGGATGCTGCTTTCTCCACCCCTTGACATAAGGGCAGGGGATGTTGTAAAATGTATCCTATAGTCCTATGAACCAGGATATAAACCCGCTCGATCTCATCGCACGAGATCTGAGTCAATCAACCAGCCCCGTTATTTTACTCGCACAAAACCCATCTCTTGATGCGGTATATTCTGCGTTCGCCCTTTATCTCGGGCTTTCCAAGATGGGTAAAACTCCTGTGATCGCAGCAAGCGCGAAAGTGAACTACAATATAAAAGACATTGACCTTATCCGCACGAATCTCACATCAAGCGGTGACAATCTCGTGATCTCCTTCCCCTACACCGATGGGAGTATTGACAAAGTCGATTACAAGATCGAAAACAATGTTTTTAATCTTATTGTTATCCCCAGGCCAGGATTCCCGAAGGTGACTCCTGAGCAGATATCGTTCTCATATGCTGGTGGGAAATCAGACTGTATCATCACACTTGATGCTCCCAGCATCGAATCGATCGGTCGTATCTATACTGAAAATCAACAGACATTCGACCAACTGCCACTCATAAACATCGACCGCCATGGGAACAATATGCAGTATGGATCAGTGAATTATGTAATCCCTGCAGTAGCCTCGGTATCTCAGCTTACACTCGATATTATGCGCGGGGTACAGATCGCGATTGATGGAGTGATGGCGACACAGATCCTCAATGGTATCGTCGGCGCCACGAACAACTTCACTTTGCCGACTGCGAACGCGGAAGTATTTGCTGATGTCGCGGAGCTTATGAAGCTTGGCGCAGTTCGTGAACAGGATCAGGCTCCACAAGTCCAAGCTCCGAGATCTCAAGGTCGTCCCTCTCAAGGACAGCCGGTCAATGCTGCTCCACAGACGAATCCGAATAGGTCAAGTCAACAGCCTCAGACTCAGCAGCCGCAGAACCCCCAACCAAGATCTCAAACTCGTGGACAGCAGCCACGAACCCAGGGTCAGGCCCAGGGTCAAAGACCAGCTAATGTGCCACGAGCGAATATCCCACCACAGAATTCTCCAGCCCCTGTCAACAATCCCAATGCTCTCCCGAAGACCCAGGAACCTCAACCGAAAGAAGGAAAGTCATGGATAGAGGCCATCCCTCAGGATGATGGTCAATCCACGAGTCCAGGATCTACGGATCAGAAAACGAACGGAAGTGCTGACGAGACTCCCCAAGACTGGCTCAAGCCGAAGATATTCAAGGGGAATGGGTTCGTCTAACTCATCTGCTACACTTCCTGCATGAAAATCAATGTTCGTTCGAAACTCCCACCGGACCCCACCGCGCAAGATGTTTTTGATATTCTTGTTAAGCACAGACTCGCCATTCGCTATTCGCCATTAGCTATTCGCGACTATCTTTCCCCTCCCCACCCCTCTTCTCTTTCCCTCGTTGATTTTGGATTCGAGAATTCATACATCGACCAGGCGATGAAGCGTATCTGGCGATGTCATCCAGACCATCCGGAGAACATACATCCTCACAAGCCCATCGTCGTATATACCGACTATGACGCCGATGGTATCACAGGTGGTGCGATACTTTGGGAGACACTGCACACGCTAGGCTTTCACGCATTCCCCTATACGCCGAACCGGATAACAGAGGGATACGGATTCTCAACACAGGGACTTGATGCGGTGAAGGAGAAGTACGATCCCGCCCTTATCATCAGTGTCGACCATGGGATCACCGCAGATTCGATGGTACAGTACGCACTTGAGAAACTGGGTATCCCGATTATCGTCACAGATCATCACCATCGACAGGAAGAAAAGGTGCCGAAACTCGCGAAGGCGATCTTCCATATTCCTGCACTCTCTGGGTCAGGTGTTGCGTATTATGTGGGGAAAGAAATTAGTAATAGTGCAAGGTTCATGGTTCATGATTCAAGGTCAAATGACAATCCTCAAGGTAAAGTTGAGAATTATCTGTCATCCCGAGCACTTCGACCTTGCTCAGTACAGGCTCCGTCGAGGGATCCCTCCATCCCTGCCGTTTCGGCAGGGGGTCGGGATGACAACGCAGGCGTTGTACAAAGTACAAAGGGGAACGAGCGGGAGCAAAATACCGTCATTGCGAAGCATTATCGACGCTTGCCCGCCTTTGGCGGGAAGCAATCTCACATATCAGAATCTAGCACACGGGACTTGGAATATATGTTTGAGCATGATTATGTGGGCATCGCGGCGATCGGTACGATCGCCGACCTTGTCCCCCTCCAAGGCCCCTCACGGTCTATCGCATATCATGGACTGAAAGTACTCACCGATACCAAAAGGCCTGGACTGGTCGCACTGAAGAAAGTCTCAGACCATATCGGCAAGACAGTGACAACCTATGAGGTAGGTTTCCTCCTTGCACCACGGATCAATGCATCCGGAAGACTCGAGGATGCCCTTGATGCACTCCGACTTCTGTGCACGAAAGACGGGATGAAAGCTCGGTCACTCGCGGAGAAATTGAATGCTCTGAATATCCAGCGCCAAGACATGGTGAAGAAAGCAGTAGAAGAAGCCCTTATCATCGTCGAGTCAAAAAAAGATGCAGATGGGAATCTTCCCAGAATCCTCATCATCCACCAGAATTATGATTCCGAATCCTCACAGCCTGACCTCCTGAATACCTCTATGCCTACAATGTGGCATGAAGGCATCATCGGTCTTATCGCTTCCAAAGTATGTGAGAAATACCATCGTCCCACGATCGTACTTACAAGTACGGATAATGGCGAATCGTCCTTCGACTCCGCTCAGGATAAACTCCTGGCGAATAGCGAAAAGAACAGTGTCATGGTGAGCTTGTCGAACCATGACACGACACCCGCATCTCAGCACATATTGAAAGCCTCCTGTCGCTCAATCTCAGGTTTTCACATGACCGAGTACCTGAGTGCACATAAAGAATTGCTGATCAAATTCGGCGGGCACGAGATGGCGGCGGGATTCTCGATGAGTGAAGACAAACTTGCAGAATTCACTGCACAATCCGAAAAGTATGCAGATTCGCACATCACCCATGAGATGCTCGAGCGGACTATTTCCGTGGACTGCGAGCTTCCACTGGGTCTCGCATCCATCGAATTTGCAGATATGCTTGAGCAAATGGCGCCCTTCGGAATGGGGAATGCGAAGCCTGTGTTTATGAGTAGCGGGAAAATAATGAATGTCCAGACGATGGGCAGAGAGCAGAAGCACGCGAGGTTCCGACTGAGTCAAGGAACAGAAGGATTGGATTTCGTCGCATTCGGAAAAGCAGAAGAGATTCTTGATAAAAGCAAAGAAGACGCTGTATTCAATATCGTCTATACCCTCGATATCAATCGGTGGAATGGGAGCGAGAAGGTGCAGGGGAAACTGATCACGGTTGATTCATGAATATCATGTGCCCGCAGCTCCCCTTTCTCGTACGATTGGTGCCCCCTCGTATGTCTCTGCCATTGCTTTCTCACTAAGAAGCGGACAAATCCTGATCGTCCAGCCATCCACTGATTTCTCGTACGTTATACCGAAGCCAGGCACCCCTGGGATATTGTAGCCCTTATCGAATTCAACTTTTTCAGTCTCTCCATTATCCTTCGTTTGCTCATATACTTTTCCTCCAAGTACTTGATACAAACCGAACACGAGGGCTCTGTCGGCGAGATCGCCTTCTAAGATACGTCTCCTTGCTCTTTCAAGACGCTCTGGACTGTTTCTTCTTTCTAGCGTTCTACGGAATCGTTCTTGGTCTTCGGCGCTGAGTGTCGTATCACTAACCCATGCTCTCAATTGTCGGTTTGAAGGAATTATTTGTTTGATAACATTGACAGCTTCAGGAGTAAGATTGAAGGGATGGCTCTGGAGTAGTATGAGAGTGTTATCATTTCCACTCGTACACCATACTTTCCACGCGTCATGGACAGCGATCCACAGATTACTCATCGTATCGAGAAATGTATTCAGCGCTGTTTGTACCTCGGCGAAACCCTTATTATTACGTACTTCGATTGTCCATCCCTCGCTGACTCGCACATCCAGACGATGTGGCTCGACATGGTGCTCAAAAGACTCTATCTGACCTGTGCTAACGCCAAGATTTTGAAATGCTTGTAAGAGCCTGTCTTGTACCCATGGATCCATGAGTCGTTTAAATATTGTGGAATAAGGATCTATCTGTTTGAAGATGAGTTCTGGCGAAAACTTCTTTGGATCAAGGAATTGTAAAGTACCAAGTAATGGGGCTTTTCCTCCTTTACCGAATACATCCTCAACTATCTTAACGGTTTTTGCTGCTTCTTTGGCTCTCAGATATAGCGCCAACCTCACTGCCTCATTATCTTGAGCTAGATCTCCTATCCATCCGCCATGAGTCCTCAACCATGCTGTGATATCTTGGATTTGTGTTACTGCTTGAATCTTCTCGATAAGCGCATCGGAAGAAATGTCAGGTTCGTCTTTTAGGACTTGCGCCATAACAAATACAAGTTCTTCCCTTTGTTTTAAAGTAACCTTTTGTATTTGATGCAAATCTTGCTCTCTTCTTTCATCAGGAACTGGAAGCACTTTTTCAGCGATGCGTTTACGTAACTCATCCAGATCCAGATGCGCAGTAGTGTGGATATGTGTCGTTTGAACTGATTGGGGTCCTCCGCCAAGTCCCGTCTTCTTCATCCGATCACGGAAATATCCCAGTGCCATGGTGTTCGCAATATCAGTATCACTTTTTTCGCTGAGTTGTATGCCATGTGTCCCTAGACGTTGGTTGATCTCTGCGAGTACGTCTTGATTGTATAGATCTCTCAGATACCTCGTATGCATGCTGACATGCTTTTCTACGGATCCAAAAATCTGGGTAAACACATCTTCTGATATGTCCAAGGTCATGGACTCATCAGGTTTATTGGGATCTAATCCTGGAAGTGTGATCTGGTGTGGGTCTTCCTGTTGAGCACGCGCAATTTGATACAAGTCAATCGGAGCCATCGTATAGTCATTGGGACCATCGCCAGTTTTAACCTTGAGCATAACCCAGGTAATAAGCTGCGTGGGGATGTATCGCGCATGTCCATTTTCGTTACCCTCCACAAGCATAGTGTTTTCTGGAGGGGTATAGCCAGTGTTTATGAGAGTTTTCTTCCACTTTTTAGATGCGTTTTCATAGGGAACAGCGAAGATCGTGTGACTCGCTGCTGCTATCGTTGAGAAGACCTCAGCAGTGACACCTTTTCCAAACTGTATGCTGTCTATTGCCCCCATATGCTGACCTTCTTTGTAGATACTGTCGTAGATTTGAGCTACCGTGAGCTGCTCTTTTGAGTCTGCCCGACGCGGTATGCCCAAAGCGTCTGGAAAGGGTACCGTGAACAGAGGTGCTCCTTGATAGTTCGTTTGTTCAAGATTTTTCTTGATCAGCGCCCTTGCTACACCAAGCATGCCGGGAGCAAATACCTCTTGCATAGGTATGCTATTATAGGTGGTGGGGAGGTAACTGCAACCGCTATCGCCCCGCGCTACCCCTGTACTTTCAGAAAGACCTATAGTATAATAATCAATGGCATATGTTGAAATCAGACCCGGTTTAGGAATGCCTCCAAGTAACTGCGCATTCTCCCCTGATGTCGCGCCCCCACTCAGTATTGTCGAAAGAGAAATATTCGACATGCATGAGAGAGCAATGATGCACTACCGCTATTCACCCAAGTCTATCTATGCCATAGATCAGGGTCTTGTGATAGCCAGGACTCACGAGACGAACGCGGTCGAGGATCGGAGAAATCGAAAATTCGACAAACAGCCCTATATTCTCCACCCCCTCGCTATGGCGCAAGAAGCGATGCGTATGCGCCAGCATCCCACGATCGTCGCTGCATGTCTCATGCATGACGTGCTGGAAGATGTGAAGCTGGGCACACTGCAATCACCCACAGACTGGATGGCCCATATAGAGTCTGCATTTGATGGATATGCAGATCGTGATCGTCTCATGAGAATACTCCGCGCTGAACTGAAAACCGAATCATTAAGCCGACTAGAAGGGAAGAATGAGGTGGTACATTTCTACACGAACACATCTCTGGGGAAAACTGCTTTGGATTATCTGAGGCAACTCCGTGGAAACGGAAGTGTGCCAACTGATAAAGACCGCGAACATATTGCCGAGGTGCTGTACGATCTAAATCGAATGATGAGTGATTCATACATCGCGAAGGGCGATGGAAAGAAAGAGTTTGATCCGAGTATCCTTATCGTCAAAATTCTCGATACGTGGCAGAATTTACAGACTCCAGGCTTCTGGAAAACACAACTTACGTCACCAGATAAAGACGCGAAAACCATCGCGAAACTTCTTCGAGCGCGCGTCCTCACGAATATCGCAGAATTCTTAGGGATGCGCAAAGTCGCATCAGAAATGACTCAGGCGATCGCAGCGATCCATGATGTGAATAATGTGAACATGCCATTGTTGAGAAAAGCTGCAGCCGTAACTAATGGTGGAGGGGATGATCTTACTAATCGACGAGAGAGCATCGCTCAACGAATGAAAGATGGGCAAGAGGCTATTCCAACGATTAAGAATATCTTACCTGATCATGCGGATGATAATATGGAGGTAGTATTGCAGATGCCATGGGC
>JAYRHC010000026.1:0-3303 GCA_041907525.1 Candidatus Woesebacteria bacterium | reverse complement strand
ATTTCAAGATCAGGTTCAGATTTCACTACCGCGCTATCAGAAAGGATAAGATTCTGATTTTTCTGGTAGGCGTGGCTCCCGTTACAATTCTCATCGATCCTGATAAGCCCATGATAGTGGAAATGTGACTTGTCATACAGAACGGACTTAATCAGCAGATTCGATGTAGAGTTCGGAGCTTGATGATGTTGGATAGTGTGGAGATTGTGGAGGATAGTATCGTGCCCCACATATATGCCATATATGTTGAGATCAACACCCGAGGCCTTAATTTCAAAATTAAACACACCCGACGCGTTTTCGAGAAACACGATATATTTCCCTTCCCGCTCGAAGGATATTATCTTATCTCCGTCCTTAATAATGTGTGTGAATGTATTTGTCATATTCTGTTCTCAATAAACCCCTCTCCCCCCGCCGTTGGCGGGGTACTCTCCCCATACTATATTTTCCCCCTGTCAAGGGGGATACGGCGCCAGCCGAGAGGGTTTCTTTCTCCTCAAGAAGGGATCACTCCTCGCTTTAAACCCCTCCCCCGCTCAAGAATCTGAGCGGGTGCTCCCCTTAACAGGGGAGAAAATTTTTTCATTCACCCCACGCTTCCTTCCATCTCAATATTAATAAGCCTATTGAGTTCGATCAAATATTCTAGGGGAATCTCTCGACTTACTGGCTGGATAAACCCATTCACGAGCAGTCCTTCTGCCTCAGACTTACTGATACCCCGAGAAATAAGATAGAATAATCTCTCTTCTCCGAGTCGCTCTACCGTCGCTTCGTGCTGCACCTGCACATCTGACGACCGAATATTCATGTCAGGATAGGTGTCCGAGCGGGATTCTTCGTCTATGATCATGGCGTCGCAGCTTACATAGACTTTACAATCTTTCAGCCTTGGGGCAACATCAACAACACCTCTATATGAGGTACGCCCCCCATCCTTGCATATGGATTTACTAACTACTCGTGACGATGTGTGGGGGGCCTTGTGATAGATCTTCGCTCCCGCATCCTGCAGCTGCCCTTTGCCAGCGAATGCTATAGAGAGCACCTCCCCCTTAGCCCTGGGCCCGACCAGATGAATGGATGGGTATTTCATCGTAACCTTGCTCCCGATATTGCAGTCTATCCACTCCATGTGAGCGTCTGCCTCAGCGAGTGCTCGTTTGGTGACGAGGTTGTAGACGTTTTTACTCCAATTCTGAACAGTTGTATAGCGCACTCGAGATCCCTTTTTCGCAAATATCTCTACCACGGCGCTGTGGAGTGAATCACTGCGATATACCGGTGCAGTGCAGCCCTCGATATAATGCACATCGCTCCCTTCATCGGCGATGATAAGCGTTCGTTCGAATTGCCCCAGTTTTTCTGCATTGATCCTGAAGTATGCTTGTAGAGGAAGTTTTACTTTCACCCCTTTGGGTACATAGATAAAGCTCCCACCGCTCCACACGGCGCTATTGAGTGCCGCAAATTTGTTATCGTCAGGTGGTATCAACTTACCAAAATACTTGCGGACGATCTCTGGATACTTGACGACTGCAGTATCCATATCACAGAACAATACCCCACTTTTCGTAAGTTCTTTCTGGGCACTCTCGTAGACTACTTCGCTGTCGTATTGTGCAGACACTCCTGCAAGGTGCTTCTTTTCCGCTTCAGGGATTCCGATACGATCATAGGTCTCCTTTATTTCAGCTGGAAGATCTTCCCATCGCTTCACTTGATCCTCTGCAGACCGAAAGTAATAATATATTTGGTCCAGATCAATCTCTGTAAGATCTGGTCCCCATGAAGGCATTTTCTTCAGCCTGTATGTCTTATACGCCTCCAATCTGAATTTGGTCATCCACTCAGGTTCATTTTTGATCGATGATATTTGCTCGACAACCTTCACATCAAGACCTTGCCCCGTGGTATACACAGGCTTCTCCGGCATTGCGAATCCGAAACGGTAATCGAAGTTAGGAGTAGAATTTTTCATAATTATTATTAGTCATCTCGACTCCTTAAGCGTTAGCGCGAGGGCGGAGAGATCCCTTTGTTGTGTCATCCTGCCTGTCCCGATTGTCTCGGGGAATTTAGTTCAGGATCTTTCTCGAATACCGTCTGTTATAAGATGCTGAAACGAGTTCAGCATGACACGCGTTTCTCATTTATTTTCTACCTTGTCATACCCTTCCTTTTCTATCTCCACTGCGACTCTTGCATTCCCTACTTTCACGATTTTCCCCCCCACCATAATAATCACCTCATCAGGAGGTAGGTATTTCAAGAGACGATTGTAGTGGGTGATGATAATGTAGGTTTTATCTTTTCGTCTTGCATGAAGGAATTTGCCGATGTGCCTCAGCGCATCTACATCTACCCCAGTATCTATCTCATCATAAATCTGTATCTCTTTGTCAAGCACCGCCGCTTGCAGTACCTCCATTTTCTTGCGTTCTCCGCCTGACGCTGCTTCATTGAGACTGCGCTGGAGTAATTCTGGTTGGATGTGCAGTTCCTCAGCGATCTTTGATACTTTCTTGCGGAGTTCAAGCGCGGGTATCGCTCCATCGAGTGCAAGTTGTAGAAGCTGAGTTACACGGACCCCCTGAAGTGCCAGCGGCGTCTGGAATGAGAGAAATATCCCTGCCTTCGCCCTCTCGTCAGGCTTCATACCAGTCAAATCAATTTTTTTCTTATCATCAGTTAGAATTTCGAATTTCGATTTTCGAATTTCGTAAGCAGGATTTCCCATTATCGAATATGCCAACGTACTTTTGCCCGAGCCATTCGGTCCCATGATGGCATAGACTTTACCTTTCTCGAAGGTATGGGTGAAGTCGGATATGATGGTCTTCCCACCCGCCTGGACTGATAGTTTCGTGAGCTGTAACATAATATATGGAGGGTTATTATACATACTCCAGGAGAGATAATCCTTCCTCGGGGAAGGTGTCCACGCCTCTGGCGGGACGGAAGGGGTGCAAATATTGTACTGACTACAACTTTAACCGAGGTATGCGTTCTAAGCTACTGATTTCTTTCACATAATCCCCCCTCTGCGCCTGCATGTGGGCGGCGACGCCGATCATGGCGGCATTGTCACCACACAGGTATGGGTACGGTGGGAATACTATGTTCGCTTCGTATTTATGAGCAAGGGAGCGAAGAAGATAGCGAAGGCGTTTGTTGATACTCACTCCTCCCCCTACCGCCCAACGCTTCACCCCCGTTTGATCCGCCGCGCGCTCGAACTTGCGCACCACACTATCAAACACCGCCTCCTGGAATGCACTCGCAATATATTTAAGATCT
>JAYRHC010000025.1:0-2541 GCA_041907525.1 Candidatus Woesebacteria bacterium | reverse complement strand
TTGCTTGGGCGTACCCAGTATTTCCCATCAGGGTTATCGTAAAGTGCCTCGTATACCACGTACTCCTCCAACGTTTCCGAGTTTTTGGCAACAAAATGCACCCGATATTTGTTTCCTTTTTTAAAATGCCGATAAATACCCTGTTTGATCATGAGGTTACTCCCATTTCATAATATTTTTCTGCACGATTTCGTAAGACTTGGTTTCTTGTTCATATTGGTATGCGATATCGAGGATCCGACTCTCCGTAAAATGAGGTCCCATGATTTGTAATCCAATGGGTAGGCCCTTCGAGTCCACGCCACAGGGTACGCTTATCGCTGGGAGCCCTGCTAAAGAGCTAGGCTCCAAGAGTACATCCATCACTTCTCCGAAAAATGGATATTTTTCAAACTCTCCAAGCTTGAGTGCTGTCATCGGCATCGTAGGAGCCGCGATCACGTCTACCTCATCAAATACTCTCTGAAAGTCATCAATGATGAGGGTGCGTACTTTTTGTGCCCGCTTATAGTACGCGTCATAATACCCATGAGCGAGCGTGTATGTCCCGAGCATGATGCGTCTTTTCGCTTCGGATCCGAATGTGTCTCGACCATGCCCATAGCGTACTCCGTCATATCGGCCGAGATTGGAGGATACTTCGGCTCTTTGGATGATAGTGTAGTCGGATATCGAGTATTTCGGATCCATCAGCTTCACCGTATGCACGCTATGACCGAGTTTCTCAAGTGTACGAATGGCATGCTCCACGCTCAATTTCACCTCTGGCTCAACACCAGTGTAATATATATCCGCTATGCCAATACGAAGCTTTCGACCTTTATGTGCTTCAGAAAGATAATCATCGGTGGGTACGCGGCTTGAGGTAGCATCATAAGGATCAAAGCCGGCGATGGTCGAAAGCAGATACGCGGCATCATCGACTGTCTTGGTCAATGGTCCAGGACTATCAAGACTCGATCCCATCGCGATCACTCCATATCTGCTCACTCTGCCGTAGGTCGGCTTCAGTCCAACGATCCCGCACCATGAGGCTGGGCCTCGGACTGATCCTGCGGTTTCACTGCCGATCGCTGCGACAGATAGGCCAGCCGCTACAGCAGAAGCGGATCCCCCCGAAGACCCACCAGGGATCCGAGTAATGTCAAAGGGATTCTTACTTGGCCCATAGTCTGAGGTCTCCGTACTTGAGCCATGTGCCCAGGCATCCATATTGGTCTTGCCCAGGGGTGATATCCCTGCGTCAAGAAGTTTATGGGTAACCGTAGACTCATACGGTGCGATAAAGTTCTCCAGTAGTTTTGATGAGGCAGTAGTGCGAATACCTTTCGTACAAAAGTTATCTTTGATTGCAATCTGTAAGTTCTTCTCCTGTATACCTTCTCCCAAGGTAACATAGGCGTTTAGAGTAGGATTGTGCTTGCGCGACCTCTCGGAATACAATGAGTTCACCTCAAGAGCAGAGAGCTTGTTGTCTCGGACTAATTGTGATATCTCAATGAATGATTTGTCGAGTAAACTGTTGCTCATAGTCTATAGAATCCGAGTAACTTTAAAAGCTGCTGCGGGAAGAGTACGGTCATTCTTCATGCCATCCTCGAAATATACATTGACGTTACCTGCAGGTGAGGATGTCGGCAATACTTTCTCGACATCAAGCTCTTGGAGATTTGTTATGAAATCCACAGTATCGTCAAGCTGCCTACCGATCTTCTCCAATTCTTCCCCTGAGAGCGATAGATTGCTGAGTTTGGCTATTTGCTGCACCGGTATATGGGTCATAGTTGTTGAATTATTTTCAATTAAGAAATTCTCGCTAAAGACTGTCATATCATGCTTTGTTTTAGTTTGTGTACATATATTTATTACGAATTCATCTTTACTTTCCGTCTGGACAATAGTCTTACTCTGATGATGGATATGTCATCCCGTTGAAAAACGGGATCTCGTTTCTTGATTAATCCAGATACCGACTGCAGTTCATCCCGCACTCTGATACCGGATCGGTATGAAATCTTTCAAGTCAGTTCTCTCGTGTCATACTGCCCGTCCCGACTATGTCGGGGAGTTTGTCGAAGGATCCATACGTATTGCTTCTATCCGCGCATCGATCGTCTCGTGTACAGCGTACAATGATTGATGTACACTCTTTTTCGCAATATCGGCGAGTGCATTCATCCCGAAGCTTGCAGGTACCCGACTCGAGATTTCCGTGCCTTGCCTGAGCTTGACAAGCATATTTGTATACCCCATAGCATATCTCATCTTCCCGACGACTCTATCATCGATTATGGAATCCTGAGTATGTGAGCGTACCAGATGAATCAACGACGCCCCCATAAACGAAGTAATGATAAACCGTTCTGCGATAGTTGCAAGGACTAAAATGCAGGTGTCACGCAGCGGAAGAGTGCTCATTCTCAGCTCTAACAAATACAAAATGGTGCTCTCTATATCTATCTCATTCCAGTCCTGAACGAGCTTTGAACTAAATACGAAGTGAGTCTTACGAAAATCCACGAAATATGCAGCGCAATATCC
>JAYRHC010000024.1:0-3637 GCA_041907525.1 Candidatus Woesebacteria bacterium | reverse complement strand
TCCGTATATTGCCATTAAAAAAATTGCGGTACTCACAGTCTACTACTAACAGTAACAGAGATGTGTATATAATGTCAAGTCCTATTCATGTAGATATTTAGTGTGCACATCTGCACTGTATTCAAACCCCTAGATACATGGATGCACGAATCTTTTTATTGGCTCGCGGAATCAGACGCAACAATGCTTTTACGACTGTTCAGACCAACGTCCACTATCTTCCTCGCATGAGTATCAAAGATGACTACCTTATCGGGATAGATGAAGAGCGCGTCCCCCTCTTTCGCCTGTGCAAAAAACTTTGATTTCTTCTGCAATAAAACCGGGTCTATAACCATAACGATCGTGGGCTGGGCTGAGGGCAGTACCATAAGCTTGCTGAGGTCCCGCATGAGTGCGGCTCCGCTTCGAGACTCCACTACCTCAGTCTTGCGAGTGTATTCAGCAGTCCGATAGAGATAGACAAGAAGATATATGAGGAGTAGTATTCCCACAAAGACACCCGATGAGCGGATAGTCAAAAGCTTAGACATATTCGATAAAATGTCGCCTCCTTTCAAGGTTATTTCTCACCCACGATAATCAATATGTCCGCGTCGGGCTTTGTCTCTCCCGCAGGAAGAGTGGAAACTTCTGCACCGAGAAATTTCGCAACATCTGCCGTCGATTGTTTATTATTCCCCGTTACGTCTACGACTATGGTTTTCGCATAGTCTTTGGACTTCGCATCAGCCACTGAGGTGACGATAGAGGCGCCTGCAGCTTTCTTGATATTTTCCTCTACTTTCGTGGCAAGTCCTGCTTGGGTCGTACCATTGTAGACTGCGACTTTGATGGTCTGGGTCTGCTGTTGGGTGGGAGTCGTTATGAGGGGACCCGACTCTATGATCTTGCCGATAGAAGGACGGAAGAGGATAGCTTTCCGAGCAGTCTGAAAGACGATGAGCTTATCCCCGTTCTCTGCTTGTGCGAAAAACGCTTGTTGAGATTTCAGGGTGTCCTTATCTTTCACGGTCGCTACCACTGGTTTCTCATCAGGGACTTCCATGATTTTCTTCAGCTGGGTCACGAGCACTGCCACTTCTTTCTCGGCTTCCTTATCTGATACGGGTACTTTCGCTTCATAGGTCTTGTATAGGTCATAGAACCTGACTGCTGCGAATGTGGACAGTGCCATGTATATGATGGCGATCGTCGCAAGTACTGTTTGTTTTGAAATAGCAGACATAAAAGAAAAAATTAAGCCCAGGTACCCTTATGTAACGAGCAACTAATAAATGGGTGAATACCAAAGTTCGTATGATCAATGTACTAAAGTACAGGGATAGAGTCAAGGGATGGAATTAGACTCTGATCCTGTCGAGAGCTTGGGCGACTTTGATTGCATGTGCTGTATCTCCTTGATCTTCGCACGTCCAGACACCAGAGAGAACAGTTTGAGCCATTCTTGTCCTTCTTTCCCATAGGATAATGCATGTTTGACGAAGTCATGCTGCATGGGGAGAGTATAGCAAATGTGACTCAAGCGAATAACGCATTCCGTCCGCTCCCTATCGCGAAATGTTCTTGACAATACGTATATTACTGATATATACTTCCTCTATGAAGCTCCACGCCCCACTCACCTTTGACTGGGATGAGGGAAATCAAGATAAAAACTTGAATAAACATGGCGTTCATTATAGAGAAATCGAAGAAGTATTTTTCAATCGTCCGGTCAAAATCTTTCCTGATATCGGTCATTCTCAGATTGAACGCAGATTCTTAGCGTATGGGAAGACCAATTCGGGTGATTTATTATTAGTTGTCTTCACGATCCGAGACCAGAAGCTACGAGTGATCTCAGCGAGAAGACAAAATAAAAAGGAGAGGTACATATATGAAACATAACAAACTCAAAGTTATCCCTCGTTTTAAAAACGAGGACGAGGAACGTGCCTTCTGGGACAAGGTAGATGTAACAGAGTATTTTGATATGGCGCATCCTATCGAGATGGATCTGTCCGAACTTAAGCCGACGACCGAGTCTATTTCTCTCCGTCTTCCGATCTCGATGCTCGGACGTATCAAGCAGATAGCCCACTCCCAAGATGTCCCCTATCAGTCTCTCATGAAGACATTTCTGGCGAGACAGATCGCTCAAGAGCTACACCCGAAGAAGCCCGCAGCATAGTGAAGTATTTTCTATCGTCACCCATGGGTCGCATAGGATATCTTTATTATGTAGTGAATATACGTAATACATGAGTCTTCGTTTACTAAGCACTCCTCTTCGAGATCTGCCAAGCGGACTGTATCCGACGTAGTCTGTCGAAGCAAATTCCGCCTACGCTAAAAGCTTCGGCGGGTGAAGGCGGGCAGTTTGGGATGATTTTCGGGTAGAAGATGCTACCTCTGAGGAAACCTTATGGTTTGAATATTGCGCCTGCTGATACGATGAGAAATATCCCCACTGAGTTCAAGACGAAAGACAGCAGAATGAAATGGCGTGTCCTCATCTTCGAAATACCCATCAAACTCACACCCATCTCATCAGGCAACGGCGAAACGATGATAAATGCCCCCAGCACTGGTAATGTCCAACTAAAGTACTTTGTGTGTATCAGGTGCGATATCTTGTCCCCTCCGAAATACTCAAAAAAATGTCTTATCTCATTTAGGATGTCTCTATTACGGATGTATTGAAATATTGTAAGGTCGCCAACGACAGCGCCTAGGCCTGCGATTATCCCGATTTCGACTGGATGCAGAGATTCAGCAAGTAACATCAGCAATGCTGTCCCTACAGTGACCGTAAATGTCGAAATGAAGAGAATACCTCCAATAAATGCACCTATATACCCAAAATTACCAAGATGAAATATGATTTCTCTAAAAATAGGCGTTTTAAGCAGGATCAAACCGACAAGTACACTCGCCCCGAAGAGAGTTATGTTCTTGTAGTGGTATCTGTGCCACTTTTTCTTCATTTTGTCCATCGATCCAGTATAGCAGAGACACGTAACAGGCTGCGGAGGTAGTGGGATTCGAACCCACGTGAGCTCTTCAGCTCAAGGGTTTAGCAAACCCTCGCAATGGACCGGGCTATGCGATACCTCCTGAATCATGCATCAACTTTTTTATTGATAAACAGTCTCTTATCTGTTGACGAAGAAACCGTTTCCCCTCTGTTGTTTTCAAGTACTTTTCCCTTCGTGTTGCATCTGACTTTAATAAGTATCCTTCATAATGAATCAGGTGTACTGGTCGCTTGTGTTTCGTTGACGCAACCTTTCCATTTTCATGCTCTTGAATACGCCTTTTTAGATCGCTCGTGCTGCCTGTATAGAGCGTATCGTTACATAAAGCTAAAATATACACGTAATAATACATATGTTTTCTCTATAAGAATGGATTCGCCCTATCATTCGATAGGGCGCCCCGTCGGATGACTGGGGCGAACCCACGTGAGCTCTTCAGCTCAAGGGTTTAGCAAACCCTCGCAATGGACCAAGCTATGCGATACCTCCTTTTTCGACGAAATAAACTATTTTACACGATGCAAGTGGATAAACTAAATGAGATCTACTACAATGATCCGTCGGACAAGGATTTTTATGACACATGCTTACCATCGTTTTCGAAACCAAGAGCTTAT